>JBGCDX010000097.1:0-75763 GCA_045105815.1 Gammaproteobacteria bacterium | reverse complement strand
ACCTTTTAATAATTTCATTTATTTTTGTACAAATTTCACCCGCATTTGCTGGCATAGTTGGAACCGATAGCTACTTATCTGAGCAAACCGCCCAACAAGACCGTGAAGATCTACGTGCACTTATGTCACGTGACGAAGTTCGCTCATTGCTAGAAACTAATGGTCTTACCGTTGAAGAAGCACAATCTCGTGTAGATTCATTAACTGATAAAGAAGTAAGTCAGATGGCAGAGAAATTTAATGAATTACCAGCTGCCGGCGACGCTGCAGTTGTTGTTCTTGTGATCGCCTTAGTAGTAGTCATTCTAGAACTTGCTGGTATTACGGATATCTTTACAGGCATTTGATCACCTGCAAGCTATTTAAAATAATGAAAAATACCCGCAACATTGCGGGTATTTTTTTGTACTTAGCATTATTCTCTGCTTGCGTAGCACCTCAGAGTAAGCAGCTACAGTTAGAGCGCCCTCGCGATCTACCCACCAAGTCCTATATAAGAGACGTACCTTTCTACCCCCAACAACAATTCCATTGCGGACCATCCACCTTAGCGATGGCAATGAATTTTTATGGTAAGAAGTTAACGCCAAATCAACTTGCCAAAGATGTATTCACACCGGGCAGAAAAGGTAGCTTCCAATCTGAAATGAAAGCTGCGGTTCGCAAACGTGGAATGATCGCCTATGAGCTCACACCTGAACTAGTATACTTACTTGCAGAAGTTTCAGTGGGGCATCCAGTCATTATCCTGCAAAATAAATCTGTCAAATATTATCCAGTCTGGCATTACGCCTTGGTTATAGGATACGACTTAAATAAAAAACAAATATATCTACACTCTGGGTTAAATAAGAATTACGCAGTTTCAATGAGTGTTTTTGAATTTACATGGAAACGTTCGAACCGCTGGGCAATGGCTGTCTTGCCTACGGATACATTACCCAATGATCGAAACTTAATAAATGCGTTGCAAGCTGCAGTTGATTTAGAAGAAGTAGGACAAATCCAAGCTGCCAATCAAACCTACCAAACCATCACTAAGCGTTGGCCGGAAAGTCTAGTTGCCATTATGGGCGCCGCAAATACTTACTTAACTTTAGATAATGCAGAAAAAGCCACACCATTTTATTTAAAGGCACGCAACTTAAACCCTACTCGTGCAGATATATACAACAACCTTGCATATAGTTTGCTTGCACAGTCATGCTACGAATCTTCTCAAGACTCGATACAGTGCGCAATCTCCTTGGATCCAAGTAACCCAGAATTTCTAGACTCACAGCGAGAGATCATGCAAGCCACTCATAAATCTACGGCAAAGTCTTGCCCAAAAATTAATTGCGGTACCCCTTAATCTTTTACCGCTAATTTAGACAAAATATTTACTCACATGGGCTGACACCAATGGGTGATTGCATCTACACTATGCAGCTCATCAAACCCTGCACGGTGTAAAAGTGGCCAAACAATCAAGAAACAAACAACCAAGAAAATATTCCTCGATAGTAGTAGACGGAATAGAACGAGCACCTAGTCGTGCGATGTTACGTGCCGTTGGTTTTAATGATGCGGACTTTGATAAACCACAGATAGGCATCGCATCTACCTGGAGCATGGTGACACCCTGCAATATGCATATTAACAAACTTGCTGACGAGGCTGCCAAAGGTGCAAATCAAGCTGGTGGCAAAGCAGTCATCTTTAACACAATCACTATTTCCGATGGTATCTCCATGGGCACCGAGGGCATGAAATATTCTTTAGTTTCTCGCGAAGTAATCGCGGACTCGATTGAAACCGTTGCGGGCTGCGAAGGATTTGATGGTGTCGTTACAATTGGCGGTTGTGATAAAAATATGCCTGGCTGCTTAATTGCATTAGCCCGCTTAAATCGTCCATCTATTTTTGTTTACGGCGGCACTATCAAGCCGGGCAATTATAAAAATACAAAAGTGGATGTCGTTTCTGTTTTTGAAGCCGTAGGACAACATGCCAAAAAAGAACTAAACGATCAAGAATTGAAGCAAATCGAATCAACGGCAATACCGGGCGCAGGTTCATGTGGAGGCATGTATACAGCCAACACAATGGCTTCAGCGATAGAAGCTCTAGGCATGAGCTTACCTAACAGCTCAGCACAAAATGCAATATCAGATGACAAACATAATGATTGTATTGCGGCAGGTGAGGCGGTAATGAATTTAGTTGCGAAAAATATAGTACCTAAAGACATTATGACTAAAAAGGCGTTTCAAAACGCCATTACCGTTCTTATCACATTAGGCGGATCTACCAACGCGGTATTACACATACTCGCAATGGCACACGCAATGGGTGTAAAACTTTCCATAGACGAATTTACACGAGTAGGTAAAAAGGTCCCTGTGCTTGCGGATCTTCGCCCAAGTGGTAAATACATGATGTCAGAACTGATTGAAATTGGTGGCATACAACCCTTGATGAAAATGCTTTTAGATAAAGGCCTTTTACATGGAGAATGCATCACTGTAACGGGCAATACACTTGCTGAGAATTTAAAAAACGTTAAACCTTATCCAAAGTCACAAGATATCGTTCACGGGTTCGACAACCCCATCAAAAAAGATAGTCACTTAGTCATCCTTTATGGAAATTTAGCTCCAGAAGGTGCTGTTGCCAAAATATCAGGCAAAGAAGGACTAAGCTTTACCGGCAAGGCCCGAGTATTTGCTTCGGAAGAAAAAGCTTTGGATAAAATACTGGATGGCGGTATTAAGAAGGGTGATGTAATCGTCATTCGTTACGAAGGTCCGCAAGGTGGGCCAGGAATGCGCGAAATGTTATCACCTACCTCTGCAATCATGGGCAAGGGACTCGGTAAAGATGTTGCACTCATTACAGACGGTCGCTTCTCAGGTGGCAGTCATGGTTTTGTTGTCGGCCACATTTCACCTGAAGCTGCGGTGGGTGGCCCTCTCGCACTGATTAAAAATGGCGATCAAATCACTATAGATGCTCAAAAACGTGAAATTAGCGTACAGCTATCTAAAAAGGAACTCGCGCTTCGCAAGAAGAAATGGATAGCACCTAAACCCCGTTATAAACGTGGGGTTTTAGCCAAATTTGCCGCACAAGTATCATCAGCTTCGCAAGGTGCTGTAACGGATTAACACTAACAATTACTTAGGCATCTATCTATAAAGCATAAATTGTCAGGCGTGTCATAAGTAGATAGGATTGCCGATTAAAATTACTACCACTTTAGTATTACCACTAAAACTTTAAGGAGCTGTCAATGGCGGAATTACTCACAGGTAAAGCACTAGAAGAGGTCATAGAACGCAAAAACAAAATGCGTCGCGAAGCATATGACCGTCGTGCTGCACAAGAAAACAAAGAAGAAGTTAGCGCAAAAGCATGTGCGAATTTTATGGCACTTCCTGAATACCAAAAATCTAATGTAGCCATGTGGTACATCGATTGCCGTTCTGAGACTCGTACAAAAGATGAGTTAATTGCAGAAGTTAACAAAGGTGAGAAGAAAATCATCGTGCCTTATTGCACAGAAGATGAAAATGGCGACAACAAACTTGGCCTGTGGTGGATGGAAAGCTTGGAAGAAATGGTAGTTGGTAAATGGGACATCCTTGAGCCGCCTAAAGAATTATGGGGCAACCCAGAAAAAGAAGTTACGCCTGAAGATATCGACATCATTATGGTTCCAGGCACAGGCTTTGATAAAAAAGGTGGTCGCATGGGTAATGGTCAAGGTTACTATGATCGTCTGCTTGAGCAACTTCGCGCGGACTGCCCACTAGTCGCACTATGTTATGAGTCACAATTATTCGATGAAATTCTTGTTGCGCCTCATGACGTTTACATGGACAAAGTCGTTACTGAAGATGGCGTCTATGATGGTATAGGTCGAGGCTAACCAAGGAATATAAATACTATGGCTGCAAAAATTGATGATACTTACGCAGAAGCGTTTAAAAGTCTCTATACGGAATTCTTAATCACGGCACGTGACCGCAAATGGCTAGACCATGCGGTAAATGCTGCAACTGGAAACGCATCAAGTTCAATCTTGTGTGATTGTGAAGCCGGAATGGACCGCTATGTTGGCCCTGGTGGTGACGAAAGTTTTGAAACCCCAGATGGTCGTCCAGGTGCAATCGTTCAACTGCACATTCCACGCTTTCGAAAAGATCGTGTAGAAGCACTAGAAAAATCTGCTTTAGTGCGTATCAGTCAAAACGTAATGACCTGCCCTACTGCATCATGTTTCAACTTGGTTGATTCTGAAGAGTATTACCACATGGGCCGCAAAGTGGCTTACTTTGGTAATGGCTATCAAAAACGTATTGAACGTTTTGGTCGTAAGATGTGGTGGATACCAATTCTTGGTGGAGAATTTATTCTAGACCGTCGCCTTGGCTATGCAGATGGACTCATGGGTGGCAATCTCTGGTTCTTTGGTGACAGTGTGGATTCTGCACTACTTGCAGCAGAAAAAGGCGTGGAAGCCATTCTTCCTATGCCCGGCGTAATTTCTACCTTCCCTGGTGGCATCGCAGGCAGTGGCTCAAAAGCTGGAAGTAACTACGACTTTACAATAGCCAGCACATATGAAAAGTTCTGCCCATTGTTACAAGATGACCCAACAGTTGAAGCTGGATTACCAGAAGGCGTTAACTGTGTAATGGAAATCATCATGAATGGTCAAGGCATGCAGCCAATTATTGATGCGACACAAGCCGCGATCAAAGCCTCGGTCAACACACCAGGACTGATTATGATTTCTGCAGGCAACTACAATGGCAAATTAGGTAAGAGTTTTATTTACTTAGACCCAAGCAAACAACCTGCTGAATAAATAAACATTTGTTGTTCAAAAAAGCCGCTATCTATAGCGGCTTTTTTGTTTATACATGATTAGTTTTGGTTGTCCGCTATCCTAGACCAACGTTCTAAAGCATAATATTCAAATGGCTACTGAATATAAAAAAACCGCAGGCGGCGCAATCCTCATGGACGGCAATGTGGTGGCAGAAAAAATTCAATCCAGCATTTCATATACCCTCTCTAAAAATCCTAACGCAAAAGTCACACTAGCCACCGTGTTAATAGGTGATGACCCCGCTAGCAAACTATATGTGGGCATGAAAGAGAAACGTGCTGCGGCCATTGGCATTCAATCCAAGCATGTTGAGCTTGCAGGCAGTATATCCATGCAGCAAGCCAGTGAAGAAATCACTAAGCTTGCTAATGACCCTAGCGTGCACGGAATATTGATTCAGTTACCATTACCCAAACAACTTGATACACATAAAATTATCGATCTACTACCACCAGAAAAAGATGTCGATGGTTTAAGTAAAAATAACCTTGGCAAACTCATGCGTGGCGCGCCTGGACTAGTGCCCTGTACGCCTCTAGGGGTAATGCGCATACTCGAACACTATGAAATAGAGACTATTGGAAAGCGCGCCGTGGTTATTGGCCGTTCCACCTTAGTAGGGTTACCTCAAGTTTTATTACTTAGTCGCAAAGGTACAGACGCTACCGTTACCCTGGCACATTCACGTAGTGGTGATATTAGCGAATTTACAAAATCTGCAGACATCGTGGTGGCAGCAGCTGGCATCGCACATCTCGTTAAGCAAGAACACATCCAACCTGGTGCTACAGTAATTGATGTTGGTGTAACCCGAACCGAGGCAGGTATCCGTGGCGATGTCGACTTTGATGCAGTGCAATCTATTGCAGGTGCGATAACACCCATGCCAGGAGGCACTGGCCCGATGACCGTTGCCTGCTTGCTAGAAAACACCTTATATGCGGCTAAGCTACAAAACGTAATTTAAGCAAAAGCGTGATGTGCATGCACTAAAATCACGCTTAGATCGCTTTATTATCCATATTCTACCCAACTCGTAATATGCAAATGGCTTGAGCCACTTTATGGCTTGTGGCAAGATGCTTGACCTTTTGCACAACTTGCTTTGTGCATAAATATATTGGCAGTTCCGGCCAAGTCAAATAAAAACAAAATGCATCGGAACTACTCAACACTTAACTTTAATTATCACCTATAAGGGTTCCTGTTATGCCTGGTCAAAACTTATCTTATCCTGGAAGAAATTACTTATTCTGTCCTGGCCCAACTCATACACCTCAAGCCATACAGAATGCAATGATCTGTCCTCAGGAAGATCACCGTGCACCCGATTTTCCAGAACTCGTTAAGCCTTTATTACGCGATGTTAAAAAGATTTTCAAAACCACCAAAGGTACATGTTTTTTATTCCCTGCAACCGGTACAGCAGGTTGGGAAATTGCCTTAACGAACACCATGTCGCCAGGCGACAAAATCTTAACTTCACGTTTTGGTCAGTTCAGTCATCTTTGGTATGACCTAGCGTGCCGCATCGGCTTGGAAGTAGACCTAGTAGAAACTCCGTGGGGCGAAGGCGTACCCGTTGAGAAGTACAAAAAGATTCTCCTAGCAGATAAGAATCATGAAATTAAAGCCGTTGTTTGTTGCCATAACGAAACTGCTACCGGTGTAACCAGTGATATAGGTGCAGTAGGTAAAATGCTAAAACAAATAAAGCACCCTGCTTTATTAATGGTGGACTGTGTAAGTTCTGTTGCTAGTATTGATTTCCAAATGGACAAATGGGGCGTTGATATTGCAGTAAGTGGTTCTCAAAAAGGCTTTATGTTGCCAGCAGGTATGGCAATTTTAGCATTCAGCTCACGTGCGTTAGCAAAACGCAAAACTGCAAAATGTGCACGCTGTTTCTTAGATATTCAAGATCACATCAATACCAACAAAGATGGCTTCTTTCCTTACACTCCATCTGTACCCATGTTACGCGGACTACGTGCGTCGATTGATTTAATTTTAGGCGAAGGTCTAGATAACTGTCATAAACGTCATTACCGTTTAGCAGAAGGTGTTCGTCTTGCAGTTAAAGCATGGGGCTTAAAGACTTGTGCAAAATCTTCCAAGTTGAGTTCAGATACTGTAACTGCAATTGTGGTTCCTGAAAACAAAAATGCGAATGAAGTAATTCATATTGCTTACCATAAGTACAACATCTCACTCGGCGCTGGCTTATCAAAAGTAGCAGGTAAGGTTTTCCGTATCGGTCACCTTGGTGATAATAATGAAGCTCGCATGATGGCTGCTTTAGGCACTGTAGAAATGGCACTGCTTGATGCTGGCATTAAGATCAAACCAGGAAGTGGTGTTGCTGCTGCAGGTGCTTACTACCGAAAGACCGGAAAGAAAATTAAAAAGTTCGCTGCTCCCAAAGCTCCTACAAAGAAAAAGATACCGGCTAAGAGAAAAGCTACTAAAAGCCAAAGCCCCAAGAAGTAATTAAAAATAGATAATAATCAAATAGAAGGTACACAATATGAGTTTTACACAACCCACACCAGCAAGATCAAGAGTACAGCGATGTGAGCTCGCTGTTCCTGCATCCAACGTCAAGATGATTGAAAAATCAGCTGACAGCGCTGCAGACTTCGTATTTTTAGATTTAGAAGATGCCGTGGCGCCTGGAGATAAAGTACAAGCTCGCAAAAATGCAATCGAAGCCGTAAATGGAATTGACTGGGCAGGTAAAGGAAAAACCATTGTAGTGCGAATTAACGGTCTTGATACTCATTTTATGTATCGTGATGTCATTGACCTGGTTGAACAAGCTGGTGAAAAACTAGACACAATTTTTATTCCAAAAGCGGGTGACCCAGCAGATGTATACATGGTAGATGCACTTCTCACTCAAATAGAAGAAGCAAAAGGGTTTAAAAACAAAATAGCCATAGAAGCCATCATTGAAACGGCTCTAGGTATGGCGAATGTAGAAAAAATTGCACAATCCAGTCCACGTTTAGAAGCCTTGCACTTTGGTGTAGCAGACTACTCAGCGAGTACCCGTGCACGCACGGTCAATATCGGTGGTTTAAACCCAGATTATCCCGGTGACCAATGGCATTCCGCTATTTCACGCATGGTGGTTGCATGTCGTGCATACGGCTTACGTCCCATTGACGGTCCATATGGTGATATCAAAGACACGGAAGGTTACCAACTTGCATGTCGCCGTGGCGCGGCATTAGGTATTGAAGGTAAGTGGGCAATTCACCCATCTCAAATCGAATTAGCGAACGAAGTATTTTCTCCGCCTAAAGAAGAAGTTGCAAAAGCACATCGCATTCTTGAGGAACTCGACAAAGCAGCCAAAGAAGGTAAAGGCGCAGCTACATTAGATGGCAAAATGATCGACGCGGCTTCTGCAAAAATGGCAGAGAACGTTGTTCGTGCTGCCGAGGCGATTGCAGCTAAATCTTAAAGTTAGAATTCCCTAACTTTTTTTGTTGTTTTTTAGTGCCCGCAATGCGGGCACTATTGTCTCAACCGTAGTCTATTTTCCATATTTCTCGAATCCTTTTGCTCATTAAGTGAGCAATTACCCAACAAGGGAGTTTGTTCTTGAACAACAGAATAGGCTATAAAAGTTGTTTGGCCTGGTAATTACCGAGGCCAACATGGCGATCTACAAGATTAAGCCAATAAGATAAAAACGAATCATTTTCCGGGAGGGAATTTTAGTGGATATCCATGAGTATCAAGCAAAAGAAATTTTATCCGAATGCGGCGTAGGAATTGCTGCAGGTGGATTAGCCTATAGTCCTGAGCAAGCCGTATACCGTGCCAAAGAAATTGGTGGTAGTAAATGGGCCATCAAAGCACAAATTCACTCTGGTGCACGCGGTAAAGCTGGTGGTATTAAGCTTTGCTCCAATGATGAAGAAATCTGGAATGCTGCGGATGAATTATTAGGTAAACGCTTAGTTACTCATCAAACTGGTCCCGCTGGAAAAGTGGTGTACCGACTTTATGTTGAGCAAGCTACCGATATCTTAAAAGAACTGTACTTAGCATTAGTGCTTGATCGTGATAAGCAACGTGTAGTTTTCGTAACATCAACAGAAGGTGGTATGGATATCGAAGAAGTCGCTGCTACTAAACCAGAAGCGATTCATAAATTAGAGGTTGAGCCAGCTGTAGGCCTGCGTGACTTCCAAGCACGTGAACTTGCCTTTGCATTAGGCATTAAACCTGAATTAACTAGTCAGGCCGTACGCGCAATTAAAGGCGCTTATCGTGCATTCCGTGACTATGACGCCACCATGGTTGAAATCAATCCAATGGTTGTGACTAAAGATGACCGTGTTCTAGCATTAGATGCAAAGATGGGTTTCGACGACAACGCTCTATTCCGTCGTCCTCGTATTGCAGAACTGCGTGACAAATCACAAGAAGATCCACGCGAAACTTCAGCATCCGATCGCGGCTTAAGCTATGTGGGCTTAGATGGCGACATTGGTTGCATGATTAATGGTGCAGGTTTGGCTATGGCGACCATGGACATGATCAAACATAAAGGTGGTGAACCGGCAAACTTCCTAGACATCGGTGGTGGCGCTTCACCTGAACGTGTGGCTAGCGCATTTAAATTAGTACTCGATGATGAGAATGTTAAAGCTATTTTGGTTAACATTTTTGCCGGTATTAATCGCTGCGACTGGATTGCTGAAGGCGTTGTTCAAGCGTTTGAAAAATTAGACGTTAAAGTTCCTGTTATCGTTCGACTATCAGGCACCAATGTTGAAAAAGGTATGCAAATCCTAAGAGACAGTGGTCAACCACTCATCACAGCGGATACTTTGGACGAAGCTGCTGAAAAAGCAGTGGCCGAACGCAACCGTGTTGCAAAAGGCTAGAGGGAGAAATAAAAATGACAATAATGATTGACGAAAATACTAAAGTTCTTGTTCAAGGTTTTACTGGAAAAATCGGAACCTTCCACGCTGAAGAGATGATTGAATACGGCACTAACGTAGTGGGTGGTGTAACCCCTGGTAAAGGTGGACAAACTCATATGGGTTTACCCGTTTTTAATACGGTAAAAGATGCGGTAGCCAGCACTGGTGCCGATGCAAGTATTGTATTTGTTCCAGGTGGTTTTGCTGCAGATGGCATTATGGAAGCTGCTGACGCGGGTATCAAAACCTGTGTATCCATCACTGACGGTATCCCTGCGCAAGACATGATGCGTGTTAAGCGTTACATGTACCGCTACAAGAAAGAAGATCGTATGCGTCTAACTGGCCCAAACTGTGCCGGCAGCATCAGTCCTGAGAAGTGCTTATTGGGCATTATGCCGGGCCATATTTACCAAAAAGGTAACGTCGGTGTAGTCGCACGCTCTGGCACACTCGGCTATGAAGCTGCTTCACAGATGAAAGCGCTCGGCATCGGTATCAGCACCAGTATTGGCATTGGTGGTGACCCTATCAACGGTAGCTCTCATAAAGATATCTTAGAGTTATTTGAAGCTGACCCTGAAACCAAAGCAGTGATGATGATCGGTGAAATCGGCGGCCCACAAGAAGCTGAAGCTGCTGGATACTTTAAAAAGCATATGACTAAACCATTAGTTGCTTACATCGCAGGCCTAACTGCACCGAAAGGTCGTCGTATGGGTCACGCAGGTGCGATTGTTTCTGGTGTAGGTGAAAGTGCTGCAGAGAAAGTAACCATGCTAGAAGCAGCAGGCGTCACTGTAGTCCCCAATCCATCAGAGCTTGGCTCAACGATGGAAAAAGTAATGAAAGACATCTCATAGTCTAAGCTTTAGGAGAGAACAATATAATGAGCAAACTAAAAGTAATTGTTTCACGTGCATGGCCTGAAGAAGTTCAAGCTCAGTTGCGAGAGAAATATGACGTAACGTTAAATGAAAAAGACGTCGCAATGTCCAAAGACGAAATGAAAGATGCATTAGCTAACTGTGATGCATTTTTACCAACCGTAACGGACCCAGTTGATGCTGAGGTATTAAGTGCTGAGCCATTACGCGCCAAGTTTATTGGCAACTTTGGTGTAGGCTTTAACCACATTGATTTAGATGCGGCAAAAGCACGCGGCCTTACTGTTACGAATACTCCTGAAGTATTGACCGATTGCACAGCAGATATTGCAATGACGTTAATGTTAACCGTTGCTCGTCGCACCAGTGAAGGTGAAAGAGAATTACGCTCTAAATCTTGGACTGGCTGGAGACCCACTCATTTGCTCGCGACAAAAGTAACAGGCAAGACATTAGGTTTAATAGGTATGGGGCGAATTGCGCAAGCAATGGCACAACGAGCTCATCATGGTTTTGGTATGAAAATCATTTTTTCAGACCCATACCCACCACCGGCTGATGTCATTAAAAAATATGGTGCCCAACAAGTAGACTCAATCGATGAGGTTCTAGCACAATCTGACTTTGTTTCTATTCATTGTCCAGGCGGCAAAGACACGTACCATCTATTAAACAAAGAAAGCCTTGCAAAAATGAAGTCTTCTGCGTTTTTAATCAACTCAGCTCGTGGCGATGTAATCGATAACGACGCCCTAATTGATGCACTCAAGAACGGTGTGATAGCGGGTGCGGGCTTGGATGTATTTGAAGGTGAGCCTGCATTAGATGAGCGATTTATTGAGCTTGAGAACGCAGTCTTACTACCCCATCTAGGCAGCGCAACCATCGAGACTCGCGTAGCGATGGGAAATCGAGTACTGGAGAATTTGGCCGCATTTGAAGCGGGTGAAACTCCAAGAGATAAGTTAGTTTAAGCCTATAGTTTGGCCTAAATATGGTCAATCTATGCCCATTCGGGCATATCAAATTGGCTTAATCAGCCCTATTATAAAGAGGTCCTAACGGGCCTCTTTTAGTATATGTAGCACACTTAATTCACTCTAAAAATTAAAATAATTATGACTGATAACGACCCGCTTACATGGACGCAACTAACAAAGGTTGCCACAGGCAGCATGATCATCAACCCTTCTGTTTCTCACGAAGATGATCTTGTAGAGCTTCTATATCAACAATTATTGAATGTTATCCGAGGACGACAACCTGATATAGAAGTATATTTTAATGGCCAAGAAGATATGGATAAATGTCCTGCAGATAAGATTCTTTATGTATTACAAACCTATGGAATATGGTTTCAGCTATTCAGCATTGCAGAACAAATTGCCTTGGTGCAACAACGCCGTCAAATAGAGAAAGAATATCATCGTGACCGTGTACCCGGCACATTTGCTTATGCATTTTCAAGTGCTGAGCAAAAAGGTATAACAGCTGAAGAAATTCAAAAGCTACTCGATAATAGTTTTATCTGCCCAGTTATCACAGCTCATCCAACCGAAGCGAAACGTGTAACCGTACTTGAAGTTCACCGGAGAATTTATGTCTTACTTAAGCAATTAGAATTAGACAGATGGACACCTAGAGAAAGAGACGACTTAACCAATGAGTTGCGTAATGAAATCGACATGCTTTGGTTAACCGGTGAAATCCGTTTAGAGAAACCTTCTGTAGGTCAAGAGGTGGCATGGGGGCAACACTTTTTTGTTGAATCTTTATTCGATGGTGTAAAAGACCTTTATGCTGAGCTTGATCGAGCTCTAGAAGAAGCATACCCACATTTTGAATTTAACGTCCCACCTATTTTTCGTTTTGGCTCATGGATTGGTGGTGACCGCGATGGCAATCCTAATGTCACTCACAAAGTAACCGCTTCAGCAATACAAACCAATGCAGCTGCATGCATAAAACGTTATCGACAAGAAATATTTGAGCTAGGCTCCAAGCTAAGTATTGCCAAACATTCTGTAAAAGTTAGCAAAAGCTTTACTGATGCACTGCACTCAAAATTAGAGATGCTGGGTGAAGCAGAAACCTACTCTCAACGAAACCCAGGCGAAGTATTTAGACAATACCTGCGATATATGTTGGCACGTATTGATGCCACGTTAAAAAATTTAAACGACCCTAAAAGTTCTAAGATAGCTTATCACCGCGCTGAAGACCTATCCGCTGACCTAAAAATACTCGAGCAAGGCTTAACAGATGCTAAATGTGACAACATTAGCGACTCAAACATAAGACCGCTACGCCATATCGTAGACACCTTTGGCTTTAGAACCATCAGTTTAGATATTCGTGAAAACACTACAGTATTTAACAGTGTGTTGGCAGAAATTTGGCAAGCACTAACACAAAAATCAAAAATGGATGTGCCTGACTCTAATTCAGCAGAATGGAAAAGCTGGATAGTGGATCAATTAATGCAGCCATTGCGTGTTGTGCCGCGTTATGACAATTTATCTGAGCAAGCACAATCCACATTAGCGATGCTTGAACAAGTTAAGTATTTCCAAAACAAGCTAGATAAAAAAGCATTTGGCGTTTGTGTATTAAGCATGACACAAACTGCGACGGATGTTCTGGGTGTCTATTTACTAGCGAAATATGTTGGATTATTTACCGACTCAGATGGACTTGAAGCTTGTCGTATTCTAATCGTACCTTTGCTAGAAACAATTGATGATTTAGAAAACGGTTCATCAGTTTTAGAAGATCTTTTAGAACATGCTTTCGTACGTCGCACCATTCGTAAATTTGGCGGCACTCAGGAAATTATGGTGGGTTATTCTGACTCTAATAAAGATGGCGGCTTCTTAACTTCTAACTGGATAGTCAGCAAAGCTCAATCTGAGATACATGCAGCAGGTGCACGACACCAAGTTCCAATCTCATTTTTCCATGGTCGTGGCGGCTCTGTAAGCCGTGGTGGTGCACCTAGCGGTCGCGCTATCGCCGCACAACCCGTTGGCACCATTAATGGTCGTATGCGTGTAACCGAACAAGGTGAAGTGGTTTCATACAAATATGCCAATCGTGGCTTTGCTGAAGAACAAATGGAAATCCTTGCTTCCAGTGTAATTTCTCATTCACTTATGTCTGGCAAAGATCCTGCATACCAAACAAACACCGACCTTGATGAGGTGCTAGAAGCGCTCTCAGGAACGGCTTATGTCACGTACCGTAAGTTAATTGAACACCCAGGTCTCGTCGACTTTTACCAGCAAGCGAGCCCGGTTGAAGAACTTACCCATATGAAAATCGGCTCAAGACCGGCAAGACGTTTTGGTGCAGCTTCACTCAGTGATTTGCGTGCAATTCCTTGGGTTTTCGCATGGACTCAGAACAGATTGTTAGTGCCTGGCTGGTATGGCGTAGGTAGCAGTATTGAGCAACTAATAAAAATTCGAGGTGAATTAGGTGTCGATCAATTAAATAAGATGTATGAGAAGCACTCACTGTTTAGGTTGATATTGGATGGTGCTGAAAAGACATTACTACTTGTTGACATGGAAGTAGCTGAGAAATATTGCGGGCTAGTTACAAATGAAGAACATAGAAACCAAATTTTCACTGAAATCAAACGAGAATTTGAATTAACAAAGAAAATGATATTAAAAATAACTGGCGAAGATCAGTTATGCGATCGTTTTCCTAATTATAAACGTCACTTTTATAGACGCGTTGAGTCGCTCAACCATATAGGCATTGAACAAGTTGAGTTAGTGAAGAAATTTCGAAGCCAACAAAGTGAAAATTTAGAATACAAAGACGTGTTAATACCGCTCTTATTATCCATTAACTGCGTTGCTGCTGGAATAGGTAGTACAGGCTAACAATATTAAAAACTATAAAAATATAAATCATGAAAAAACTTTTATACCATTTTGATACTGACACCATACCTAGCGTATTTGATTCTGTTGTTGCTCATGATGGTGGTGCAGACAACGTTACTCAACTTGGTGGTGTAAACGAAGATAATTGCGGTGGATTAGTTGAGGGTGCAATTTACACTCGTGCCCCCAAAGACAAAAAAAATACAGCAATTTTTGTAGGTGGAAGTGATCTGCTCGAAGGACAAAAACTTTTCCAAGCTGTGCATGACCAATTTTTTCAAAATTTTCGCGTATCAGTCATGCTAGACAGCAACGGCTGCAATACAACATCAGCAGCTGGTGTTGCGCTATTAAATAACGCTACTGACCTACAAGGCAAAACTGCAGTAGTACTTGCTGGCACTGGCCCAGTTGGCCAACGTGCTGCTGTTTTACTCGCCATTAGTGGCGCAAATGTTCGTTTAACTTCACGCAAACAATCTCGCTCGGTAGAAGCATGTGACGAAATGCAAGAACGCTTTGGCGTGGAAATGACGCCCATGCAAGCAAGTGATGACAATACGTTAAATGCTGCTATGGACGGCGCACATATTGTATTTGGTGCTGCAAAAGCTGGCATTCAGCTATTAAATGCGAATCAGTGGCAAAACCATCCAACTTTAGAATTCATTGCCGATGTTGGCACTTCAAAGGTCTTAGGTTTTGAAGGCATTGATGTGATGGACAAAGATACTGAGCGACATGGTAAACGAGTATTCGGTGGCATTGGAATAGGCGCGCTAAAGCTTAAGCTACACCGTGCGTGCATAGAAAAGTTATTTGAAGCAAATGATATTGCCTTGGATGCTGAAGCTATTTATAAAATTGCCCAGAACATGGCTTAAACAAAACATCCTATGAAGGCTTCACCTAAACTGCTCGAAATGATCGAGCAGTTAATTGCCCTTCCCTCCGTTAGTAGCACACAAGCTGGAATTGATACTAGCAACCTCCCTGTAATCAACACTCTGGCAAATTGGCTAAATGATTTAGGCTTTAATACAGAAGTAATAACAAATACAAACGATAGCAATAAAGCGAACTTAATTGCATCCATAGGTACTGGAGATGAAGGTCTCGTGCTATCTGGCCACACTGACACCGTTAATTTTGACCAAAGCGGATGGAATACAAATCCTTTTAAAGCTACACAGTGCGACGACAAGCTTTATGGTCTAGGTACGGCAGATATGAAATCTTTTCTAGCCATTGCTATTGAAGCTGCTACAGAGTTTACTAACAAAGACCTAAAACAGCGCTTAACCATTATCGCTACTGCAGATGAAGAATCTACTATGCAGGGCGCAAAATCCCTGGTCGAAACATTCCAAGATAAAGGTCAAAAATTTGGCAAATACTGCATCATTGGTGAGCCAACTGATTTAACCCCTATACACCAACATAAAGGTGTAATGATGGAAGCGATCAAAGTTCATGGTCAAGCCGGGCACTCTAGTAACCCAAACTTAGGTAACAACGCACTCGAAGGTATGCGTCTAGTGCTGAATGAATTAGAAGCTTTTAAACAAGCTTTAGTAAAACATGTCAACGATGATTTTATCGTACCTGTCCCAACGCTCAACCTAGGACATATCCACGGTGGCGACAACCCTAACCGAATTTGTGGGGATTGCGAATTACATATTGACTTACGTCCTCTGCCTGGGATGAACATTGATGTACTGCGAGATGAATTACATGAACGAGTTATTAAAATTACAGATGCACTCGAATTGAATGTTGAGTTCGAATCTTTATTTGATGGAACACCTGCCTTTCAAACCAAACAAAGTTCACAAATAGTTCAGCTCACACAACGTCTAAGCAACAAGAGACCCACTAGTGCTGCCTTTGGAACCGAAGGCCCATACTTCAATGCAATGGGTATAGAAACGGTTATATTTGGACCAGGTTCTATCGACCAAGCTCATCAACAAAATGAGTTCTTATCGTTAAGTTCAATCAATCCGACCATTGATATATTAAAAAATGTTATTCATGAGGTATGCATAAAATAGCGTAGATAAGCTAATGTATTGCGATATTTGAGCAGTTTAGAATAATCGAGCCACTGCCATTACTTGGGCGATGCGCTTAAATAAAACTTTAACTTAAGGTAAGAATATGATTTGTAATAATATGTACTGGATTTACATATTTTTTGGCATGATGATAATTTTTAAATATATTTATATTGGCTATACATTTTTTGCAAAAAAACAAACTGTAAATTTGAAAACAACAGCATTTAAAATCTACAATCTAGTTCTTATTATAGTTATTGCATTCTCTCTACTTTGTTATAGCGGCATATTTAAATAAAATACTTATGTGTAATTAAGTAGCGACTACTTAGCTTTATTTTTCTTAAAGCGTTCAAACTTTAGTTTGAATATATTACCTTGTGGAACCGCATCGTCTTCTACGATTAAATCTTCTGGAACAGTTTGGCTATCGCGTGTAGAAATAACACGGGCAGCTTCTTCATCCTGACAAGCTATAGGGTCAGTATCTTGGTTACGGTAATCTTCAGTTGTACATGCCCGAAAACCTGGCAACACTTTTGAATCATAGATAGTAACGGTTTCAGTTCTCTCCTCATCTTGCTTAATAGGAGACTGCGTGGGAGATGGTGCATCAATTACAATTTCAGGTGGAGGTTGCGCCACAGAAGACTCTTCTGCATTTGTTGTCCCTAAAAATAACAACGCGTACACCGGGATCCACAAACAGAGCCATAAATACCTATATTTAAATTTAATCATACCCAACTCCTCAATATAAAATTGATCAAGCTATCCTGCTTAACCTTAAAATTATATTCACTAAAGCTCTGCTTGCTTACGCTTTGATATTTCTTCTTCAATTGCTGCGATTGCTTCTTCCAGTTCATTAACAGAATAGATATTTTGAATTAAATATTTATCATGCTCAACTGTGGCATAAGAGGCATCTAGTTCTTTTCGATAACTACCGATCGCTGTATCAGCATCTTCCATATCAGACACTAATCTTTTATGAAACTCAGGATTTTCATTAAACTTAAACAACATTGACATATAAACAGCTGAAAAACGAAAATCATATGATTTATAATCTGCTATAGAATGCACATCCTTACGGGCTTCACGCATATCTACATTAAAGGTATTACTATACCCCATTAATGAATCTCTAAATTTTCCCTTTATTTTATAATCTTCAACCATCATAGGAATGACTTGAGCAATTTTTAAACGCACTTCATCATGCGCTATAATCGTTTTTAATAATTGTTGCTTGGCCACTTCAGGCTCATCACTTGCTTGACGAATTACTTCAAGATCACGTTGACGAGATTCGCGCTCTGAGTGCAATTGTTGCAGACTTAAAGTATCTAGGTTCTCAGGCACCTTATGCAGTACTTTTACTCGATCTAATATAGGGGATTTAATCGTCTCGCCACCAGCAAAACCGATCGAGCTCATGAAAAGCATTACTGCTATACATAAGCCAGCGTTAATTAGTTGTATTTTTCGCATTATTGGTTCTCGTTTATTTTAGGTATATTATTGGCACAGCATCCGTGGGTAAAATTCGACCAGTCAGTGGAATAGCGCTACCGTAGACTAATTTTCTCCATCTATTATAAGGTCCTAATCAGGTCTAAGATAGCAAAAGATTAGACCCTATAAACCATTTAAGTTCATATACTTAACTAGCTACGTCATATTTTTTATAACCATAATATTTAAATAATTAAACCGTGCCAAAAGATTCAATATTCCAATTAGAGAGCTTTAGACAAGCTACACCATACATATATGCACATCGTGGCAAAACGTTTGTGCTCTATATTAGCGATGCTCTGTTAGCAAAAGAACACACTGCTTCATTAATTCACGACCTTGCCTTAGTACATACATTGGGCGTAAAGCTGGTATTAGTCTTAGGTCTGCGCACATTCATTGACAAAAGACTTGGCAAGCAACCTGCAAGTAGTTTTGAAAATAATTGGCGCATTACTGATGCAAAAACCTTAAACACCATCAAGGAAGTTGTCGGTAGCATAAAAACCGATATAGAGGCACTTTTTTCCATTGGTTTAATAAATACCCCAATGTCAGGTATGAAATTAAATGTTGTCAGTGGTAATTATGTGCGCGCCAAACCTGTAGGCATTCGCAACGGTACAGATTTCCAACATACAGGTGAAGTGCGTAGCATTGCTACAGATGAAATCCAAAAACAACTAGATACAAACAATATTGTTTTAATGTTGCCTCTGGGCTATTCCAAGACAGGTGATATTTTCAACTTATCTAGCATGGAAGTCGCAAAACATGTTGCATGCGCATTACAAAGTGAAAAATTAATTCTTATGCTGGACAAATTCATTCCACCAGGCAACAAAAAACAATGCAGTAATCATTATAATCTGAATGAAGCTAAAGAGCTCATCAAGAAACTGCCTAAGAACAAATATCAACTTAAAGAATATTTACATATTGCCGTGCAAGCTTGTTTAGAGAATGTAAAACGAGTGCATTTACTCAATGCTGCAAACCCAGGAGCATTGCTAGAAGAACTTTACACACTGGATGGTGTTGCAACTTTAGTGACGGCTGAAACGTATGATGAAATTCGTCCTGCAACAATCAACGACGTAGGCGGAATTACCGAACTCATTCAGCCACTAATAGACAAAGGCGCTCTAGTAGCACGTACACGTGAGCAGCTAGAGCTAGAAATTGAGAGCTTTGATGTCATCGAGCGAGATGGCATGGTCTTAGCATGCGGCGCGTTACATTTTTATACAGATGGCAATACAGCTGAAGTGGCATGTTTAGCTGTGCATTCTGAATACCAATCTAATGGCAGAGGTAGCAAAATGCTGAGCCATTTAGAAAAGAAGTCTGCAGAAGCTGGGGTTAACCTACTCTTTGTGCTCACCACACAAACGTCCCATTGGTTTCGAGAGCATGGCTTTAAAATCACTAAAATTGAGTCGCTACCCATGAAAAAGAGAGCTTTATATAACTATCAGCGAAATTCTAAGGCATATAGTAAATCAGTATAGCCAGGCGGAGGGGCTTTCACCCTTGCGTGAAGTGACTATAATCGGCCTTGGAAACACTCCAAGCAACATAATAATAATTTACACCAAGGAGAGAAAAAAGAATCATGAAAATCGATTCAACGATATTAATTAGCCTAGGTATACTGTTAGGCGTCATCCTTTCAATGTTTGTTCAACCTATCAACACCGCACTTATGATCGCAGGCGGTTTATTAGCATTAGCAATCTTTTTAACGATCATCAAAAAGCTAGCTAGAAAATCTGCAAACAAACCCAAAAAAGCTAGATCTGCTTCAACCGCTACTACTAGCACAGGCAGCGCCAACCAAATGCAGGGAACGGTTAAATGGTTTAACTATAAAAAAGGCTTTGGATTTATCGAACAAGAAAATGGTGAAGATGTATTTGTTCACCATCGATCGATCATTGGAACCGGTCGAAAGTCACTCCGCGAAGGACAAAAAGTGATGATGGATGTGGTCGATGGAGACAAAGGCCTCCAAGCGGAGAATGTGAATCCATTATAGTGGACAAACAAACCAGCATTTTATTCAACCCAGTGCTTTGGCTTATCGCTGCCTTAACACTGGGTTTAATGCCCTACTCGCCTGAACCACATCTCTGGGAAAAATTAAAATGGATATTTTCAGGCGCTCAAGGAATGCAGGCATTAGATTGGTTTGATCTGTGCTTACATGGAACACCGTGGATCATGTTAACTATATCTATAGCTCGGAAGTTTTATATAAAATAAATTTGTACACTTTAAGCAGCTTTAGAACTATCATCACCAACATCGACTTGTTGTCGCCAATTACCATCTCTGAACTGAAGTAACGCTTTTCTTGCAGCGCTTGAATTTTCATCCCCAGTCTGACGGAAGCCTAATTTCATAAACTGATGGAATCCCTCTATGTTCTCACTATCGCTTTGACTAGATCTATAAAAGCCCATCGACCAAGATTCAAAATTTCTTTCCTCTAGCTCCCCTCGGAACAAAACACGCGTCTCGGTATGTCGCTTATCTTCACTAATTTTATTATATAAACTTTCCACGGCAGATAGTGGGCCTTCAAGCGCCTGAATAAATGAACCTTGATGAAATAACAGCATCCCTGAAACATTAAGGCTTTCATTATTAACTCGAGCCTTTTCTAGCAGCTCTTGCAATTCTTGCTCAGAAAACTCTTTATTAGCAGCACTAATATAAACGAGCTGAAAAATATTATCTGTCATAAAAAGGACCCATATTTACATTTTTTATGCATAAGTTATCGGCAAATAAGCCGGAAACCTAAGTGATCTAGATCTCAAAATTATTAACCATTACCATAGATATACACACAAACAATCATGGAGCCTAACTATATCGGATACGCGTGAAGCGAGTGGTTCTTGCCTTTGTGGGCAGGTGGGAATAAACGCTAAGGCAATGAGTATACATATGGGAGCGTGCCATTGTGGTATATGCAGAAAATGGACAGGTGGCCCTTTAATGGCAGTTGACTGTGGCACGGATGTCTCGTTCTCTGGAAAACAACACATAAAGATATATAACTCATCTGAGTGGGCAGAACGAGGTTTTTGCAAACAATGCGGGAGCCATCTTTTTTATCGTTTAAAAGAGAACAATCAGCATATTATGATGGTCGGACTTTTTGATAATCTTGATGATATTGAGTTCGACCACCAAGTCTTTGTAGATGATAAACCAAAGTTTTATGATTTTTCTAACCAAACTATAAGCATGACAGGCGAAGAGGTATTTGCACAATTCTCTTCAACCAAAGAGTAATCATCATCGTATTGCTATAAGTACGTCATTTTCTGGTCATATTTTAGCTGCTTAATGTAAAGCTCATTCATTAATACGGGATCTTTACATGTTCTTAGCACATATGCCTGCTGGCTATCTGGTAAGTAGGTTCCTGCTATCACAGTTCCAGCTCAAGCCCTCCAAAGCTAAATGGTTATTTGCACTAGGTTTACTAGGAAGTATTTTCCCTGACCTAGATATGTTCTATTTTTACTTAATCGACAACCGGCAACATAGTCATCACAGTTATTGGACACATATTCCCTTCTATTGGCTTTGTTTACTAGCAATTTTCTATTTTATAGCTGCTATCTTTAAATCGAGATTCATTATCGCCGCAGGAACCATTTTTATAGGCTGCATATTACTTCATCTATCGTTAGACACTTTTGCAGGTGGTGGTATCAAGTGGCTTTACCCTTTTAGCAATTCATATTTCAATATTTTTACTGTTCCATCACGCCATGGATATTGGTTATGGAATTACTTTTTACATTGGACCGCCTTAGCAGAGCTCACAATTATAACTTTCGCTACCATCACATTCTTCAGAACTAACTGGATAAATAATCGTTATACAAGGAGACATACATGAAAAAGATATCAACCTTCTCATTTAAACAACAGCTCGGCCCCTATGAAACTTGGAGCTTATGTTCTGAATTAATTATGAACGGAAAACGCACTGGAAAATATGTGCCAGGTTTTATAATTGGCGCACAATATGTCTATAAGGATTTATTTCTACTTGTTACTTCATGGGATTGCCCATATGAAGAATCCCAGGAGTTTATTCTATTGTCAAAAGACTTAACTGTTTTATGCAAAAAACATATAGGCCACATATACTCTACTGTGTTGCTAGAAAGTCATGAACCAATAGCTGAAGATCAAGTATTGTTTCATTGCAATAATGATACAGATATTTTAGTTACTGCTAAGTCTGGGTTATTACATTCTTCCCCACCATTTTTTACAACCAAAAAAATTAAACGGGAAATAATGTCGGTAGTGCAATAGTGCTTATAGTTAGTCACGCCAACCAGTTTTTGTATTTCAGTTTCATCTCTTCAATCATATCTGGCAAAGGCTGGTTAGTAGCTGTATCAAATGAATCACCAAAATAAAACCGCAACCTCTTATTCATTTCAACTGCTGCTAAATCAAAACAATCCTCTAAACTATCTGCCAACCTTTTAGGTTTTGGCTGAAGCATTGGATCTGGCTGAACAATATTAAAAACGAATTGAATCTCTCGACGATACTGATTCGCACGTACCTTCAAGTCATCTTTTTTAATCTCGTTCTGCATAGGGTCTTCAGATGGGAACAAACTGACTAACAGTTTACCTAATAGCCAGGTAATCACTGATGAAATGATCAATAGAAAATAAAACGACTCAAACTGATATTTTTCAAATACAAATAAAAGACTAGTGGTAGAAATAATAAATAATATTGCATAAATTAATACTGGATGCATAACTTCTCAATGCAGTCTTCATAGACTGTGTAGATGTAAATAAATAATAGAGGTGCAACGCAAATGCACCCCTACTTTATACAGAATTTATGCAGCTTTTGCAGCTATGTAACCAGACTTACCATTGATAGTTGCAGTTCCAGTAACTGGTACAGCCCTCACTAATGTATCAAGAATCGGGCACTGTGCCTCTACCGCATCCACAAGTTGCTTAAGTTCTTCATCACTTGCTGGACTTTCAATAATAGATTCAAAAGAAAGGTCTTGAAAACCTGGCGGAATACCCTTGTCTACACCCATTCCAAATAAGCCATGTAAATCTAAATTACCTTCAAGTTTTACTTTATATGAGGTTAATTCAATTCCCATTGCTGAAGCTAAAGCCGCATACATAATTCCCTGACAGGTACCTAAAGCCGTTAATATTAAATCGCCTGGGCTTTGCGCCATATCACCACCACCAAAAGCTGTTGGCTCATCTACTGGAACGGGCGGTAAATTTCGCACTTGGGAGGTGCAATGAACATCACCATCCCAAATTACTTCTGCACGATATTTTAGTTGTGCAGATTTTGGATTTTCTGTGATGGCTGCAGCCAAATTATCAATGGCTGTTTTTACAGTTGCTTGTGACATAGGAGCTCCTCGATAAATTTATTTGCACTACTGGTATGTAGTATTGTTATATTTTTTTATCTCACCATGTAATTATACTAATTATTCAAACACATAATTCATAATTACCTGCACAAGTTATATAATTTTTTAATGAAGGCTATAAGAAATTAGTATTTTATAAATATAAATCATGTTAATGCTATACCAATTTCCCATTTCTCATTATTGCGAAAAAGTACGCTGGGCTTTGGAATATAAAAATATTGAGTACAAGAAAGTAAATTTATTACCTGGCTTGCATGCCAAGAAAGCTAAAAAACTTTGCTCTAGCACCTCTTTACCTATCTTGGTTCACGACAAAAATGCTCTCAATGAATCCAGCGAAATCATTAGTTACTTAGACCATATATTTCCATATAAAACACTTACTCCAACTGACCCACAATTAAAACAAGAAGCTCTACAATGGGAACAGTTTGCTGATACGCAATTAGGACCTGATGTACGACGCATTTGCTATCACACATTACTTGATCACCCAGATATCATCACTCCTTACTTCACTAATGATGGGCCTTGGTATGGAAACTTATATATGAAAGTAACATACCCAAGGCTATCTGAAACAATGAGAAATCTAATGAAACTTGATGATGCAGAAATGGTTACAATTCGAAAACGACTTACACGTTCAATCCAAATAACTATTGCACACATTAATGATAGAGATTTTTTTGTAGGAGACACTTTCAGTCGTGCAGATCTTGCGGTCGCTTCTTTATTAGCACCACTTTGTAGAACAAAAAAATATGGCATTGAATGGCCAGAGAAATATCCAGAACCATTAGCAAGCACCATCAGTGAGTACAAAGATAAATTAGACTGGGTGCATCACATTTATAAGCAATTCAGATGAAACGTTGCACTTGGGCCACTTCAAGCCAGTCTGAAGAAAAATATCATGATGAAGAATGGGGCGTGCCACTACATGATGACCGAAAATTATTTGAGTTACTGATATTAGAAGGTGCGCAAGCAGGCTTAAGCTGGTCAACTATATTAAATAAGCGTGCAGGCTATAGAAATGCTTTTGATGATTTTGATATTAAAAAAATTTCACGTTATTCAGAAAAAAAAATTGAAAAACTTTTATTAAATTCAGAGATTGTTCGAAATAAATTAAAAATTAACTCAACCATTACAAATGCCAAAGCTTTTTTAAAGATACAGCAAGAGTTTGAGCTATTTGATCATTATATCTGGCAATTCGTTAATGGTAGTCCAATTCAGAACACATGGAAAAACGCCTCACAAGTTCCTGTCAGCACCATTGAATCTGATGCCATGAGTAAAGATCTAAAGAAACGTGGCTTTAAGTTTGTCGGTACCACTATTTGCTATGCTTACATGCAAGCCATTGGCATGGTTAATGACCATACAGTGGGTTGTTTTCGGCACGGCATAGTTACCAAACTGTAATAAATAGCTCTCAACACACCTTTTAAAGTAGCAATATTTTTCATTTTAGTTCGTCACACAACATTTTTTGTATACCGATAGTGTTGAAATATATCTATTAATGACATCACTAGCGTCTGAACGCAACGTATCAGAGGCATTCCAGTGTCAGTTGTCGGCTCGAAGCTAGCATATAGCGATGATATCGATACAATAAAATAAGTCTTTAATCCGTTAACGTATAACCGTAAGCTTCTAGAATACTCTAGCCACAAAGCATAATTCACTCACTGAAACCGATGAGTCAGATCAATATTAACTCAGCAATAGAATTTATCGGCGATTTCTTCTCCGAATTACCACCTCAAGCTATAGCTATAATTATTTGTATCGCCACTTTAGGTCTTTACATTATGTGTGGAGTTGTCCTAGCAGCTATATTAGGATTTCTTGCGCTTTCAATTACCAAGAACGGCATAATAATATTAACCTTATGCGCTTTACTGGTGACAGTGTTTTCTATTTATGGCCTTGTTAAAGCAATACAGAACTATAAAAATATAATGCACCGTTACAAAATCTATACATCATAATCTCTTCAAATGACTTCAATTTTAATTATCTCTATATTTTTCATAATGCTAGTTTGGAGCATATTGATTTATAATAAATTGGTACATGACAAGAACACATCGCTTGCAGCCTGGAGTGACATTGATGTACAGCTTAAACGCAGACATGATTTGATTCCAAAGCTAATCGAAGCAGTCAAACAATATGCAGATTATGAAAGTAGCTTATTAGAATCTGTAACTACTTTACGTTCACAAGCAAAAACTATCGATGAAATATCTAAACGTGAAAACATAGAACGTGAACTGCAAACCAAAGTACATAAACTCATCGCATTAGCTGAAAATTATCCAGAATTAAAGGCCAATCAAAATTTCCTTGAACTACAGAAAGATATATCAGATGTAGAAAATGATATTCAGCACTCACGCCGTTACTATAATGGTGCAGTTCGTAATATTAATACACGTATAGACTCTTTCCCTGACTTAATAGTAGCTCGATTTTTCAAATACAAGTACCACGAGTATTTTCAATTAGATGATTAAAAAATTATATTCAGTAAACATTATTACTATTTGCTTAGCTGCAATTCTTAGTATTTCAATACTTGAAAATAATGCATTTTCAGCAGAGGAAATTATATCTTTCGATAGCAATATAATGGTACATGAAGATTCATCAATGACTGTAATTGAGAAAATTACAGTGCGTGCAGAAAACAAAAAAATAAACCGAGGGATTTATCGTGACTTCCCTACCAAATATAAAGGCAAAGTTGGCAATAAAATTAGTGTGGGCTTTGATATCATAGAAGTGCTTAGAAATGGCAATACAGAACCGTTCCATACAAAAAAAATCAGCAATGGAATACGTGTATATATAGGCAGCAAAAATTCATATGTAAATAGAGGCGAACACACCTACACCATTAAATATAGAACCAATCAACAACTTGGTTATTTTGAAACCCACGATGAGTTGTACTGGAATGTCACAGGAAATGGTTGGGAATTCCCCATACTTAAAGCCAAAGCAAGTGTTCATTTACCTAACTCAATTAGAGCTAATGATGTAAAAACAGAGGCATATACAGGAAGTTTTGGTAGCAAAGGCCAAAGTTATGATATGAATACTGGTTTTTCAGGTGGTTACTTATTCACCACCAATCGCACACTATCAAGCAAAGAAGGCTTAACGATAGTTGTCACTTGGCCCAAAGGCCATATCATTCAGCCGAGCTTGATTCAAAAAACAAGCTGGTGGTGGCAAGCTAACATAAACAACCCAATACACATACTTGGGCTTCTTGGTTTGTTGGCTTTCTACTTCTACTCTTGGCTACAGGTTGGCAGGGATCCTAAACCTGGCGTAATTATACCTCACTATCAACCCCCTCAAGGCTTTCCTCCTGGTGGGCTACGTTACATAAATGAAATGGGTCATGACAAAAAAGCCTTCACAGCAGCATTACTAAATTTAGCTGTAAAGGGTTATTTGAAAATTGAAGAGGTTGGTAAGACCTTCACATTGCGCAAAGTAAAAAACTCAGACCTAAGACTGCCAATAGGAGAAAGAACTATTCATGAAAAACTATTTGGAAAAACTAACACAGGCACTGATTACATTGAATTAAAGAACAGTAACCATGCAAGTATTTCTAGCGCAATTAATGGCCATAAAGGTGCACTAAAAAATGAATATCAGCAAGGCTACTTTATCCATAATCGAAAAGTTCTTTACATAGGCATATTAATCACCATTATTCTCGGCGCATATATACTGTTCAGTTTAGATAACGGAGAAGATAAAGGTGGAGCATTTTTTCTTGTGTTTTGGCTTTCTATCTGGACACCCGTTACGGTGTTCTTAGTTTATTCATGGTTTGCTGCACTTAAAAGTAAATTTACACTTGGAAAAATTATTGGACTACCCATTGCTACGATATTTGCATTAGCATGGTCTGCAGGTGAAATTGGAGCATTAGCAGCACTTAGTACAATTATTGGCATCGGTAACTGCTTGATAATTGTTTCACTCTTTATTGCAAATACAGCTTTCTATTTTTTACTTAAAAAACCAACCCTCAAAGGAAGAAAATTATTAGACAAAACGGAAGGTTTTAAAAAATACTTAGAGGTTGCAGAGCAAGAAGACTTGAATTTGAGATACTCACCTAAAAAAACACCTGAATTATTTGAAACATACTTGCCTTATGCACTTGCACTTGGCGTAGAAAATAAGTGGGCAGAGCAATTTACAGAAGTGTTTAATACACATGGAGTAAATAAAGATTATCATCCAACATGGTATAGTGGTGGTCATTGGAATAATAATAATTTAGGTTCATTTACTAATTCTGTCGGTAGCACACTAAATTCTGCAATATCATCTTCATCAACCGCACCTGGATCATCATCTGGCAGTAGTAGCTTTGGCGGCGGTGGCGGCTCCTCTGGTGGCGGCGGCGGTGGTGGTGGTGGTGGCGGCTGGTAATTCATCCAACTAATCATATGAAAGCTGATGCACGTCTTATTCATTTAAACGAATGGATAGTAGAAAATCTTGGAAATATTGAATACTCACTTACCCCTGTATCGGGAGACGCGAGTTTTAGACGGTATTTTCGCCTAACTACTCCACAAGCCCAATACATTGCGGTAGATTCTCCACCCGAAAAAGAAAGCAATGACGCATTCGTAAATGTAACTCACTTATTAGGCGCCGAAGGCTTACCGGTACCACACATTTACTACAGCTCTTTAGATTTTGGATTTTTCTTATTAAGCGACTTGGGCGATAAGTTATTACTTGATGTATTAACCACAGAAAATGCTGATGACCTTTATCATCAAGCTCTTGATGCCTTAATACTTGTTCAGCAAACAGAAGCGACTAGTATACCCGTCTATAGTGAAGGTTTATTAATGCAAGAAATGGAATTATTTAGAGAATGGTTCCTTATCAAACATCTAAACTTAACCCTTAATGAACATGACACTACCATATTCGATAGTACTTTCAGCTCTTTGATGAAAAATGCTGTCGAACAACCACAAGTCTTTGTGCACCGAGACTATCATTCACGAAATTTAATGGCTATTAAGGGAAAATTTCCAGGCATCATAGATTACCAAGATGCTGTGCTAGGCCCGGTTACCTATGACCTCGTTTCTTTATTACGCGACTGTTACATCAGCTGGCCAGACGAAAAAGTTCATGCATTAACATTAACATTCCACAAGAAACTTATTGAGAACAGAATCATTTCTGAAGTGAGTGCTACAACTTTTACAAAGTGGTTTGACCTAATGGGCATACAACGTCATCTTAAGGCTGTTGGCATATTCGCTCGACTGAATATCAGAGATAGTAAACCAAACTATTTAGAAGCGATCCCAAGAACATTGAGCTACATTAAGTCGATTGCCATTCAATACCCTGAAACCAAAAAACTCGCTGAATTTATTGGCAATAATGTGAATATTTAAGACTATTATGAAATGCATGTTACTCGCCGCAGGCCTGGGTAAACGTCTACGCCCGATTACGGATACCACTCCCAAACCTCTTGTTAAGATCGCTGGGAAACCACTAATCGAATATCATTTAGAAAATTTAGCTAATGCTGGTTACAAAGAGGTCGTAATAAACCTTTCACACTTAGGGCAGTTAATAGAACAACATCTTGGTGACGGATCACGCTTTGGGTTATCCATTGAATATTCTTGGGAAGGTGAAAAACCCTTGGAAACTGCTGGCGGCATTATTAATGCTTTGCCATTATTAGGTGACAAACCTTTTTTAGTCATGAATGCAGATATTTGGACTAATCATTCATTATCCTTTGCAAAGTTATCGAACAACAAACTTGCACACTTAGTACTGGTTAATAATCCAGAACATAATCCCAAGGGTGATTTTTCTTATGAGTTTGGGAAAGTTTATAACTCTGGGAAGAATCAACTTACCTTTAGTGGAATAGGTATATACAGCCCTGAAGCATTTAATAACCTCAGCACTGAGAAGTTAGCTTTAGCTCCGATCTTACGTAAGCTGATTGACCAAGAGCTCGTGGGTGCTGAATATTTTACGGGTAACTGGTTCGATATTGGAACCCAAGAAAGATTATTGCAGGCTGAAAGTTATGTGACTAAGGCTTAATAGCCTATATATTTATACCAAAACTTTCCTATGTATTCATGCAGTGCATTACGTGATTGTTTTAGTGCACCGGCATTCGGAATATATTGATATATTTCTGAAACTGAAGCATTCCGCTTATAGAATACTGTTGGCGCAGGAATAGGACTTAAACCAACATCTTCAAAGCACCACATCGCCCTCGGCATATGATAAGCATGAGTGACTAATAAAAATTTATCTAGCGACTGATCTTTAAGTATTTTCTTTGCAAACATGGCATTCTCAAAAGTAGTTCTACTTTTCTCTTCTACCAATAAAGTCTGCACACCAAAATCAGTCTCCAGTGCTTTTTTCATCAATCCTGCTTCTGATTGCCTCTCATCATTAACACTCCCACCTACGACCACAACTGGAAGCTGATGAACTTTTGCAAGCCTCGAGGCATAACGTAAACGTTCAAGGGTAGGCGCACTCACAATATCAATATTTCCATACTCACGAGCAATGGATATGCGCCCGCCGGACAAAACCACAATAGCTTGTATATTCTCAGGAACTTCTTTAAGAACCTCATATTGATACTGCAGTGGATCTAATAATTTATGCGCTACAAATGGAGTGCTAGAAAAGTACATCAGCAAGGTCGCTGCTAATATGCTGAATGCAGCAGTTTTTCGTAATCGTATTAGCCAGAAAAATAACCCTATTGCCAATAATAAAATTAAGCCTGAAGGTGGCAGTAGCATGCTACAAATAGTACGTAACGTTTCAGAATTCATTATCTAAGAATAACTTAATGCTTGCTCAGCTTGAAGGTCTGCATGATAGGAAGAACGTACCAGCGGACCGCTTGCTACATGCTCAAAACCCAGTTCATCACCAATGTTTTTCAACACTTCAAATTCTTGTGGCTCTAAATATCGATGCACAGACAGATGGTGTGCACTAGGCTGCAGATATTGACCTAAAGTCAGCATATCTACGTGGTTAGCACGCAAATCCTTCATTACCTCAATAACCTCATTAATCTCTTCCCCCAATCCAAGCATGAGCCCAGATTTAGTAGGGACGTCTTTAATAAGTTCTTTATGCTTCTTTAATAGCTGCAATGAATGTTGATAATCAGCGCCAGGGCGCGCTGCTGGATAGAGCCTAGGCACTGTTTCTAAATTATGATTAAACACATCAGCAGGTGCTTGATTTAGTATATCAAGAGCTTTATCTATCCTGCCACGAAAATCAGGCACTAAAATTTCAATCTTAACCGCACTACTTTGCTGTCGAATATTCTGAATGCAATCAACAAAATGACCTGCACCTCCATCTTTAAGATCGTCACGATCAACTGATGTTACCACAACATATCGTAGCCCTAATTTTGATACTGTATCTGCTAAGTTAGCAGGTTCATTCATATCGAGAGGAAGAGGTCTTCCATGTGCAACATCACAAAACGAGCAGCGCCGAGTACAGACATCACCCATAATCATAAAAGTTGCTGTTCCACCACTAAAACACTCCGTTAAGTTAGGACAAGAAGCTTCTTCACAAACAGTATGTAATTTTTGTTCGCGCAATAAACTTTTTAATTCTCGCACTTCTGAAGTAGTTGGTGCCTTCACGCGCAGCCACTTTGGTTTAGGAATGCGTGGTTGTGTTATCTCATCAAGAGATTTAAACGCAATTGGGATTTTCGTTACTTTCTCATGTCCTCTTTGCTTCACACCAAGTTTTGCTAAATGAGACTTAGGTTGCGTGGCTCTAGGAGGATTAATTGGAGGCTTAGCTGTCATGGATTACTATTTTACTACTTTTATATTCAAGATGTTCGCATAGCTTATGTATTAACTTCTCAGAAATCTCCTGCATACTTTCAGAAACGCCATGATCTTTTAATTGAGTAACCTTTAAACCAGGAAACCCACAGGGGTTGATCAACAAAAATGGCGCTGCATCCATATCAGCATTTAATGCAAGTCCATGGTAACTGCAGCCACTATGCACGCGTAACCCAAGTGATGCAATTTTGGCGCCTTCAATATAAACACCATGCGCATCTGCTCTTGCCTGAGAGTCAATATTATAGCTCTTCAACAATACAACCACTGACTTTTCAATGAGCTCAACTAATCTTCTTACACCAATAGACTTTCTTTTTAAGTCAATTAGCATATATATGACTATTTGCCCTGGACCGTGGTATGTGACTTGCCCTCCACGATCTGATTGGAAAATTGGTATATCTGTTTGACCCAAAATATGATGCGGATCTCCATTCGCACCTAAAGTAAATACCGCAGGATGTTGCACATACCAGAGTTCATCAGCTGAAGCAGGAGTTCGTTGCGTGGTAAATTCACGCATTCTTTTGAATACAATACTGTATTCTTGTAAACCTAAGTTGCGTATGTGTAGCTCACACATTATGAATACATTATAGTGCGAATTTGACCCACTCACTTGCAGATAAATCTATATAAATTCCATCCAAGTGCTCTTGACTAGTAGCGTTTACAATTACCGTGATGCTGCAATAATTTTTTTGCTTACTCTCTACCTCATTGAATTTAGTAGTATCAAAATCACTAAGATGTTTCTTAAGAATTTCTATGACGGCTTGATGAAAACCAAGCTGATTTTTACCCATTATTTTAATAGGAAACTCACACGGGAATACTAATAAAGTTTCTTCTAATGGCTCATCTAAAGGATCTTTTTTTGACATAAGTATAATTTGCAGCAGCTCTACATCTTGCGTTGTTGATATAGATCATACGTTTTACGCCATATTTCACCAGGCTTGCCATCAGCAATCAATTTTTGATCTATTTTCGTAGCGGGCAATACCTCTTTCGTTGAACTAGTAATCCATAGTTCATCAGAAGAATATAGCCAATCTTTAGGAATTTCTTGCGCCTTACATTCAATCTCAAGCTCTTCTAATAACTCTATAATAAAATCCCGCGTGATACCTGGCAGGATTAAATTATCTTTTGGATGCGTATACACAATTCCATTACGCACTAAAAATAAGTTGCTGGCTGATCCCTCTAGAGCGCAATCATCACGAATCATGATCGCTTCAACAGCATGAGCTTGCACCGCTTCTTGCTTAGCTAGAATGTTAGCAAGCAAACTAATCGCTTTAATATCACAACGCTGCCAACGCGTATCCATTGTCGTTACCAACTCAATACCTGTCTCTAAAAACTCTTTTGGCACAACGGGCAATGCGTTAGCCATAGCAAACACTGTTGGCTGCATGTTTTCAGGGTACACATGATCACGTGGAGCAACACCACGAGTAACTTGAATATAAATAGCTATATCTTGATATTCAGACTGTTGAATTAAATTAGCAATTAAAGCTTTCCACTCTGATTCACTATACGGACTTACAACCTTTATCTCCGATAAGCTGTGCTGCAATCGAACTAAATGCTGGTCTAAATAAAATGGCTGATTCTGGTAAACCGTTATTAACTCATAGATTCCGTCACCAAAGATAAATCCACGATCTAAAACAGAAACACGACATTCCTCTAATGGAAGATACTCCCCATTTAAAAATGCAGGAATAGATGACACTAAACGACTAACCTAGAAGAAGAGTTTCACAAAGAAATCAACCATGCGACGCCACAACCCACCCTCTGGATTTGCTTGCAAAGCCACTAACGACTGTTCTAAATAATCCTCGCCCTTGAGTGTAACTTTTACCACACCAACTTGATCACCTTGCTCTACTGGCGCGACAATATCAGTATCAATATTCATATCTGCCTTCAAGTTTTCATAACTACCTCTTGGGATGGTTACAAATAAATCTTGATCTAAACCTAACTGAATAGACTTTGACTCACCCTTCCACATGCGTTGCTGAGCTAAGACTTCTCCCGCTTTATATAACTTATGTGACTCATAATACCTAAACCCATAATTAAGTAACGCTTGGCTGTTTACGGTCCGCTCTTTATCACTACTTGTTCCCATTACAGCAGAAATTAAGCGCATATCATTTTTTACAGCAGAAGCGGCAAGACAATAACCAGCTGCCTCGGTGTGGCCAGTTTTAATTCCATCAACAGCACTATCTCGCCATAACAAACGATTACGATTAAACTGTTTAATCCCATTAAAAGTGAATTCTTTTTGAGAGTAACGTTTATATTCTTCTGGAAACTCGTTAATCATAGTGCGTGACAATAATGCAATGTCATACGCAGTAGTATAATGGTCAACAGCTGGCAATCCCGTTGCATTAACAAAATGTGTGTCTTTCATGCCAATTCGTTTTGCTTGCGCGTTCATCACATCCGCAAAAGCATTTTCAGTACCTGCTACATGTTCAGCTAATGCAACACTCGCATCATTACCAGACTGAATAGTAAGGCCCAACAGTAAATCGTCTAATAAAATTTTATTGCCCACCTCAACAAACATTCTTGAGCCAATACTGCGCCAAGCATATTCACTAATCTCAACTTGATCATCGCGCTTTATATCTTCGGCATGAAGAGCTTTATACACTACATATGCAGTCATAATTTTAGTAATACTTGCAGGATCTACACGCTCTCGAGAATTGTGCTCCGCCAATACTGCACCACTGCCATGATCCATCAGCACATAGCTACTTGCATTAAACTGAGGCGGCGCAGGAACCGGTAATGCTTCTGCAGCGATGACAGCGCTAGCCATTAACAACAACATAAATGCCGTCACTAGACTTATCCAAATTCTTCTAAATTTCACCATTGCATCCACAAAACGCTCCTTAATAATTTATTCAATCACCACGCGGTGATTACTCATACCCATGGCGTTTAATTCTGAAACCGCATTATCAGCAGACTCAACTGTAGACAGTGGGCCAATACGAACACGGTGTAATTGTTTAGAATTTTGCACAACTGAAGATATCGAAATATTTCCTAAATTTAGCCCGCTGAGCTGATTTTTTAATTGGTTTGCATTCTCACGCTCACCAAAAGCACCCACTTGCACAAATACTTGCGGCCCGCCGGTAGATACCATAATGGCTGAGTCATCTGGATAACTTACTTCCTCTTCAGCAATCACAGCAGACTCAATTTTGTTAACTTTAGTAACACTATCGTTATTGTTTATCTTACTAGCATGCTGATAATTGCGTGGATCAAGTGCACGCACTTCAACCAATCCAGTACCTTGTTGAACAATATCTAATTTCATTGCGGCAGTATATGAGAGATCAATTACCCTATTACCAACAAATGGTCCTCTATCATTCACGCGCAATACAACTTGCTTGCCGTTTTTTAAATTTGTTACCTGCACATACGTTGGCAAAGGTAATTGCGTATGAGCAGCCGTCATCGCATACATGTCATATGGTTCTCTACTTGAGGTAAGCCTGCCATGGAATTTCTTCCCGTACCAAGAAGCAATACCTCGCTCTACGAATCCTTTACTACTCGGCAAGGTGTAATAGGTTTTTCCAAACACCTCATAGGATTTGGGATTTCCATACTTACTAAGCGGCTCGACTCTTGGAATTTGATCCACTGGTGTTGGTGTTGTAGGACTCTCCACCATAACTGTAGGTGGCCCATCTGACTCAGATGGACGCATCGAAGAGCATGCGCTAAGAACGAGTAAGCTAATAATCCATAAAGCTAGATATTGGCTATGTTTGATAGAATTAATTTTGAACAACGTAGTCTTTAATATCTTTTTTGATTTTCTGGCTTAATTGATAAACTGCCATGGCATACATATGACTATGATTATAGCGGGTAATGACATAAAAATTATTAAAACCAAGCCAATATTCATCCGAGTTATTTTTATTAAACTCAAGTAACGCAACTGCTTGTTGTGCAGCAGCATTATGCTCCGCAGTCACATCATACTGGGGCAACTCAGAAACGGATGCAACTGGTTTTAAACCTTTTTCTAACAACTGCTTATATCGTTTACCCTCTACTTCTGCTGGCACGGTTATGATCTCACCCGCTTTCCATCCATGCATTTTAAAATAGTTTGCGACGCTACCAATTGCATCTTCATTACTCCCCCAAAGATCTCGCGTACCGTCCTGGTCAAAATCAACTGCATAATGCCGATAACTACTAGAAATAAACTGACTTTTACCCATCGCACCCGCATAAGAACCTTTAATTTCGATAGGATTTAATTTTTCCTCTTGTGACAACAGAAGAAAATGCTCTAACTCACTACGAAAGAACTTCTGCCTTGGTGGATAATCAAAACCCAACGTAACCAGCGAATCAAGCACTGGATGTTTACCTTTGTAACGACCATAAAATGTTTCAACACCGATTATGGCCACCACTATTTCTGGTGGTACTCCGTATTCACGCTCAGCTGCAGCAAGAATTGGGGCGTTCTCACTCCAAAACGCAAGGCCTTCTTTAATACGCTTATCTGTAATAAAGATCTTACGGTATTCTTCCCAGTTCTTTTTCTTCTCAGCAGGTCTTGCAATAGCTTCTAAAACTGATGTTTGTGTTGTTACATTTTTAAATAACTCATTTAAGGAATCTTTGGGGTAATTATTTTTTTCTGAAAAATCATCAATAAATTTTTTGACCTCGGACCTTTCCAAATAATCATTATCAGCAAAAACTTGAGCAGAACAGCTAAAAAATAAAACCACAATAAAAATAAAATACTTATACATATTAATACACATTACTTTAGTGAGATAAAAATTTACGATGAGAATGGATCGACATTAAGATACCAAATGCAGCCAATATTGTAACGGCTGATGTGCCCCCATAGCTAATTAATGGCAATGGCACTCCTACAACAGGCAGCATGCCGCTGACCATGCCAATATTTACTAAAAAATAAGCAAAAAACGACAAACTTAAACTTCCTGCTAACAATCTTGAAAATGTGTCTTGCGCTCGAATGGCTATCATCAGTCCGCGTATTACAATAAATGCATATGCACATAACAATAATATCACTCCGAGAAAACCAAACTCTTCGCTAAATACCGCAAATATAAAATCAGTTGATCTTTCAGGAATAAAATCAAGTTGAGACTGAGTCCCGTTCAACCATCCTTTGCCATACAAACCACCTGATCCGATCGCAATCTTAGACTGTATTATGTGGTAACCAGTTCCCAACGGATCACTTTCCGGGTTTAGCATGGTCAAAATTCGTTGTCGCTGATAGTCATGTAGATAAAACCAGAAAACTGGCATAGAAGCCAAAGCAAGGCCTCCAAATACAGCTAACAATTTCCAAGTAATGCCAGCAAGAAAAATGACACAAATGCCACCAAATGTAATTAAAAGCGCAGTGCCTAAATCGGGCTGTTGCAATACCAGGCCAGCGGGAATCGCTATCATGAACAATGCAACAAAAATTTGCATGATGGTCGGTGGCATAGGCTTTTCACTGAAATACCATGCCACCATCATCGGTAGAAATATTTTCAGCATTTCTGAAGGTTGGAAACGCACAACACCTAAATCTATCCAACGTTGAGCACCTTTACCCACATAGCCCGTAGCCATCACGACTAATAGTAAGCCTATACTTATTAAATAGAACCATGGTGACCAGCGTGATAATTCTTTTGCTGGAATTTGTGCTAAAAACAATAACGCTGCAAACCCTAGAGCAAATCGAATAGCTTGCCTTGTAATAGCTGCCATTTCTCCGCTAGTCGCGCTATATAACACTGCTAATCCAAGCCCACACAACAACAACAAAGCTACAAACAATGTTGGATCGATATTAAACAGGTTACGTTCTTCACGGATAGGTGAAGTGACTAGGGAATCTTTAATTGAATAACTACTTGCCATGTTATCTTCTATTTATTGTGCCGATACGCCCGCTATAACTGCTGATGATTGACCTACAGACTCATATTTAGAATCATAATTTGCACCATACGTTTCAACCAACTCCTCTTTACTTAACAGGTAATGATCCATCACTAATCTTGCTACCGGTGCCGCAGACTTACTACCTCCGCCCCCATTTTCAACAATTACAGCAATCGCAATTTTAGGGTCCTCTGCGGGTGCAAATGCAATGAACAATCCATGATCATGCAGTTTCTTACTAATTTTTTCCTCATCATATTCTTCATCTTCTGCCAAACCAAAAACCTGGGCGGTACCTGTTTTACCTGCAATTTTATATTTTGCATCCTTGCCTATTTTAAATGCCGTACCATTTGGCTTATGAGCAACTTCAACCATTGCAGCAATAACTTGATCCCAATAAAGATCATTTTCTACATAAATATTTGGCATCGCCGTAGCACTAGCAGGTTCTTCTAGTTGATCTTGATCTCGGGTAGAACGTAAAAATCTTGGCCGTAACACCTCATGCCCACGCATAGCCAACGCACTGGTTGCTGCAGCAAGTTGCAAAGGCGTAGCTAGCATATATCCTTGGCCTATCCCTGTAATCACAGTTTCACCCGGATACCAAGGTTGGCCATAAACTGCTTTTTTCCATTGCACAGATGGCATTAAACCTTTCGCTTCACCCCATGTATCTAATTCTGTACGAGAGCCTAGATTAAATTGACTTAAAAAGTCTGAAATTTTAGTAATCCCTAGTTCGGTTGCCAACGTATAAAAATACACATCACAAGATTGTGCAATCGCACTGTACATATCAACTTTGCCGTGACCCCCTTTTTTCCAATCACGATATTTCCGCTCGTGACCAGGCAATTTATAAAATGGGCCTGCATACATCGTCTCTGTTGCCCATGTTGCACCATAATGCAAACCCGCCAATGCCATCATCGGTTTAATAGTTGAACCGGGTGGGTATTGGCCGCGCAATGCGCGATTAAACAATGGCCGATCATTATCATCGCGCAACAATGAATACTGTTTATTACTAATACCATTAACAAATAGATTGGGATCAAATGTTGGCGTACTCACAAACACTAATACTTCACCGGTAACAGGGTCCATAGCTACTACCGAACCATTCCGATCTCCTAAGCTATCTTGTGCTATTTTTTGCAACCTCGCATCAATCGAAAGTATCAAATCATCACCCGGTACGGGTGGTACTTTTTCTAATACGCGTAACTTTCGACCTTGTGCGTTAATTTCAATATGTTGGTATCCCACATCACCATGCAAAATATTTTCATAAAATTTTTCTACACCCACTTTGCCAATATGCGTCGTCCCACTATACGATTGCTTATCTAGCTTTTGTGCTTCAGCAGCATTGATACGACCTACATAACCCAGTGCATGTGTATTTAAACCAGAGAAAGGATAATATCGATTTGCTCGTGCAGTAATTTCAACCCCAGGAAAACGATGACGATTTACTGAAAACTTTGCGACCTCTTGTTCATTTAAATTTAATTTTAAAGGTATCGATTCAAAAGACTGCTTACGTTTTACATCTTCAAAAAATTTTTTTAAATGATGCTCTTCTAGCTCAATATATTCACTAAGCTGCATGATGGCTTTTTGTAAGTCGTCCACCTGGACGGGAGTAACTTCTATTTGATAACTCGATTTGTTATCCGCTAAGAGTTTCAAATTACGGTCAAAAATTAACCCACGCGTGGGTGCGATAGGTACCACACGAACACGATTATCTTGAGATAACGTCGTGTAATGCTCATTACTGACAATTTGCAAGTGAAATAACCGCGCACCCAAAACAAACACACAACAAATTACTAAAAAGGCCACAACAAAGATGCGCGCACGAAAGTAACGCTCTTCAAGCTTGGGGTTCTTAAGAAAATCGCGAGAAGCCAATGGCCAGTACACCTTATATATAGATATTAGTCAGTCTAGAGCATAACACTCACCTACATTTTATAATGTATTTCAGCGAATTGTTTATTTTTGATTGTATTAGTTAAATCAATTGGGGATAGTCGCGAATCCTTATATAATTAAAGGGGTTGCTGCATAAAAAAGAATTACAAATAAGCGCGGCAAACTATTGATAATAATTATAACCACGCCATCCACCAGGGAGAGAGATTCATGTCTATCCACCAACTACCCGTCCTTCTAGGGGTTTTGGGCCTTATAGCTGCCTTCATTATTTACCGGGTAATCTTGAGCTATTCAGCAGGCAGCGGCAAAGTCGTTGAAATCGGAGAAGAAATTCACAAGGGCGCAATGACCTTTATACGCCGTGAATACACGATTTTATTTATATTTGCAGCCTTCGTGTGTGCTGCAGTGTTTGTCTCGCTAGGTTTTAAAACCGCCCTGGCCTTTATTATTGGTGCTTTCTGCTCTTCTGCTGCCGGCTTCATCGGCATGCATACCGCAACCAAAGCCAATGTTCGCACCACAACCGCCGCAAGCGACAAAGGTGCAGGTGCAGCATTAAATGTTGCCTTCTTTGGTGGCTCCATCATGGGCCTCACGGTTGCAGCGATGGGCTTATTAGGATTAGGCACGCTCTACTTACTGTATGGACGCGATCCAGCTACCGCCAATGTTATTCATGGCTTTGGTATGGGTGCTTCAATTGTTGCACTATTCTCGCGCGTTGGCGGCGGAATCTTCACCAAGAGTGCTGACGTTGGTGCAGACTTGGTAGGAAAGATTGAAGCCGGTATCCCGGAAGATGATCCACGTAATCCAGGCGTAATTGCCGATAATGTTGGAGACAACGTAGGTGACGTCGCCGGCATGGGTTCAGATATTTTTGAATCATATTGTGGTTCGATTATTGCCACCATCGCAATTGCTGCAACACTTAGTCCCGCGGTACTTCAACAGCTAGGCGCAAAAGAAACATTAATGTTTTTACCCTTAGGCTTAGCCTCAGTTGGTCTGCTTTGCTCAATACTCGGCATTATTATCGTAAAAGTATTTGCAGCTAAAGCACCCGCTACCGCGCTGCGTATCGGCACCTTTTCCTCGGCCATCATCTTCATTATCGCTGCATACATCGCTATTAAAGCACTAGGCCTAGATACTGGCGTATGGGTTGCGGTAGTTGCAGGCGCAGTTGGTGGAATCGTTATAGGGCTGGTTACCGAGTATTACACCGGTGGCCCTCCAGTAAGAAGAATAGCTAAAAGCGGTGAAACGGGACCTGCGACAGTAATGATTTCTGGTTTAGCAATTGGCATGCAATCTGTAGTGGTTCCTGTGTTAGCCATTGCAGCGATTATTTTCTTCGCTAACCAATTTGCTGATCTATATGGGGTTGGTATCGCCGCAGTAGGCATGCTTGCAACCGTAGGTATCACCATGGCAATTGATGCTTATGGCCCAGTTGCAGATAACGCCGGCGGTATCGCAGAAATGGCAGGCCTTGGCGAAGACGTTCGCAAAATAACTGACGAACTAGATGAAGTGGGTAACACCACAGCAGCTATCGGTAAAGGCTTCGCAATTGGTGCGGCTGCACTCGCGGCACTTGCGATTATTACCGCTTTCCTTGCTGAAGTAAGTGCTCACGGTAGCGGTACGATTATTCTCGACTTAAGCAACCCTAAAGTCTTGATCGGTTTATTCATTGGTGGTGTCTTCCCTTTCATTGTCGCCTCCATGACCATGACTGCAGTTGGCGAAGCCGCCTTTGACATGATTAAAGAAATTCGACGTCAATTCAAAGAAATTCCAGGCCTTATGGAAGGCACCGCAAAACCTGATACGGTTCGTTGCGTAGACATTGCCACCACTGCAGCGTTAAAACGCATGATCCCACCAGGCTTATTGGCGGTCATTGCTCCAGTAGCAGTCGGTTTTGGTTTTGGTGCAGAAACCCTCGGCGGAATGCTAGGTGGTGCATTACTCGTCTGTGTACTGATGGCCTTAATGATGGCCAACGCAGGTGGCGCATGGGATAACGCCAAAAAGTATGTCGAAAAAGGCAACTTAGGCGGTAAAGGCTCAGATACCCATACCGCAGTAGTAGTAGGCGACACCGTCGGTGATCCGTTTAAAGACACCTCTGGCCCAGCGATGAATATTTTGATTAATGTAATGGCAATTGTAAGCTTAGTGATTGCACCGTTACTTTAATTTTTTAATATTCTGTTCACGAAAAACGCCGAATTTTCATTCGGCGTTTTTTTGGATTATTAAAAGCTCATGCAAAGTTTTTACACATACTCCATTTAGACACTTACGACTCAAGAGACAGACGAGTATCGTCTTTACTTATACATATTTAACAAAGGCAAGTAATTTTGACTGGCTCCGAATTCCTAAAACTCGAAAAAGACAAACTATTAAACCATTCATTTTTTAGTGATGAATTTATAACTACTATATCCTCACAAAAAACATTTAGCCGCAACCAAGCGAAAATATTTGCGCGCTTATATTACCCACACATACTACGAACAAGGTTATATCAAGCCAATACCCTTGGTATTACGCCCGATGAAAACATTCAGTTTGTCTTGTCTGAAATTCTTTATGATGAATATGGCTTAGGCAAAAAAGAATGTTCTCATATGGAACAGTATCGCAAATTCATGTACGCACTTGAATTCAGTCAAGGTGAGATTAATCAGCAACACATCATTCCTGAATTACAAATGTACATAAATACTATGATGCGTCTCACTCAAAGTGAAAATTGGTTAACAGCGGTTGCTGCGGTGGGCATTGCGAGTGAACACCCTATTCCAAAATACTACCAGTTACTATTAAAGGGCTTAAGAAATATTCCTGGCATTAACGACCAAGCATTGGAGCTGTTTATTGGACATGTTGAATTAGATGTAGAACATTCTCAATTAATTGAAGACGCCCTACTTCCACACCTTGAAAGCATAACTAACCAAGAGAAATTTTCACAAGGGCTGAAAATTAATATGGATGCACGTAAAGTTTTTCATACAGGTTTATATCGAGAAATATTTTCATAACCAAGAATAATTGGATGACTTAAAACACGCTTGAGTAACGAATTATACTCGCCCAATGACTTCGTTTATTATGATCTCCTAATACCTGAACTCCTTTAGCTGAATTAATATAAAACAATATGCAATTACCTACTTGTGTCACTACAATATTCACGCGACTACACACAGAAAAGGAAAGCTAGACTAAATTAAAATTCTCACTAGTTTTTTAATAACCACGGTAGAAACCGTCATAATCACAGAAAATATCATCGCGTTTTGAAACAGTACGCTCGGCTCAATAGAAAACATCATCATTCAATAAGTCCTTTTATTGTCATACAAGCATTATCTCATTCGATAGGTCATACCGATAGATAACGGCTAATTTTAGCAGTATCCACCTCATCACGATCACCTTCATAGATAAACTGTCCTCTATCAATGACCAGAATGCGATCCGCAATCTCAAGTGCAAAATGCAATACTTGTTCCGAAACAATAATAGTGATTTCCCTTAGTTTGCTTATTTCGTTAAGTATTCTAGCGATGTCTTTAATAATAGAAGGCTGAATACCTTCCGTCGGTTCGTCTAATAAAAGCACTTTAGGGTTTGAAACTAACGCTCGAGCAATGGCTAGTTGCTGTTGTTGCCCACCTGACAAGTTTCCGCCCTTTCGATTACGCATTTCATGCAACACAGGAAACAATGCATAGATATCATCAGGAATTTTCTTTGACTTCACAGACTCCATACCAGTTTCAATATTCTCTTTCACACTAAGCGTAGGAAATATCATACGACCTTGAGGTACATAAGCTATACCGCTTTCCACCCTTTGATGCGGATGAAATTGCGTAACATCTTTGCCGTCAATTTTAATAATGCCTTTATTGGTAGGTAGAATTCCGATTAATGACTTAAACAATGTAGTTTTACCCATTCCATTTCGACCCATAATCGCAAGCGTTTCACTATTGCCTGTAGATAAACTCATATTTCTAATGACATTACTTTGTCCGTAAGCAACATCCAAATCATTCACTTCTAACATTAGTAGTTTTCTCCAATATATTTAAACTTTAAGCAGTACAAATTTAGGTGTATCTCTTAATGACCAAGATAAACTTCAATCACCTTTTCATTTTTTTGCACTTCTTCCATATTCCCCTCTGCCAACACTCTTCCTTGATGCAATACTGTTACCTTACTGGCAATTTTTTCGACGAAATCCATATCATGCTCAATCACGATTACACTTCGGTCTTTACAAATACGCTTAAGGAGATCTGCTGTCTGCTCGCGTTCCTTGACACTCATGCCTGCAACCGGCTCATCTAGCATCAATAGCTCTGGATCTTGTATAAGCAACATGCCAATTTCTAACCATTGCTTTTGTCCGTGACTTAGAAGAGAAGCTTCCATATCCAGCGAGTCTTCTAGGTAAATCTCTTTTGCGACTCGTTGAATTTCACTATCAACTTTATCCGTAGTAGTAAAAAATATTGCTGATAATACTTTATGGCCTTCTGGGTATGAGACTTCTAAATTTTCATACACAGTAAGATTTTCATAAATTGAAGGCGTCTGAAATTTTCTACCTACACCTAATTCAACAATCTTATGTTCTGCTAAACCACGCAATTCTTTATTATTAAATTTAATCGAACCACTGCTAGCCGCAGTTTTGCCACAAATCAAATCCAACAATGTAGTTTTACCAGCACCATTTGGACCAATGACCACTCGTAATTCACCCGTATCAATATACATATTGATTTCATCAACGGCTTTGAAACCATCAAAAGAAACCGTTAAGTCTTCGATGGATAATAAGTAATCTGAATTATTAGTTAGCATGTATCACCTTAAATATTATCTGGTTAAATATTAGCTGGTTGCGTGTTACCAGAATCTTTTTCATTACTTGATGGGGTATCCTCTTCATCACTAACTTGAAGTTCTTCATTAGGATTACTTTCATCATCAAGTTTTGGAGGCTCATTATCATTATGCATACTGGTATTTTTACTAAACCTTTCTTTAAGCTGTGTAAATATGCCAGCAAGACCTTTCGGGAAAAACACCACAACACTTATAAATAATGCACCCATTAAGAACAGCCACAATTCAGGAAAGTTTTCAGAAAAAACTGTTTTGCCATAGTTGACTAACAAAGTTCCATATACCGCACCGATCAAAGACATACGACCACCCACTGCAGCGTAAATCACCATTTCAATGGAAGGAATAATGCCAATGAAGGACGGTGACATGAAACCAACTTGAAGCGTAAACATGGCACCTCCTATTGCTGAAAAGGTTGCCGCGACACAGAAAATAAATATTTTATAACTGGAAACGTCATAGCCAGAAAAACGTACTCGATCTTCTTTATCTTTTAAGGCGAGCAGTATCTTTCCTACACGACCTGAAAGTATGTAACGCCCAATTAAAATACAAACAACTAATAGTGCGATATTCACGTAGTAAAGAATATATTTTGCAGAATCGTCTCGAATATCCCAACCAAGCAATGTGCGTAGATCTGTTATGCCATTAACACCACCTATCAAACCTTGTTGCCCAATAATTAGAATCGTAAGAATAGCCGCAATAGCTTGAGTGATAATTGCAAAATACACACCTGTAACACGACGCTTAAACATCGCAACACCAATGATGAACGCAAATAATGCAGGTATAACGAATATAGCAATCAATGCAAAGGTGAGACTTTCAAACGGCACCCAAAACCAAGGTAATTCTGTTAGCTGATTCCAGTCCATAAAATCAGGAATCCCAGGCGTGGATTGTATTGCGGTCGTTTCAGGGTCTGATGCCTCAAGTTTCAGGAACATCGCCATACAATAGCCGCCTAAACCAAAGAAAATACCTTGCCCTAGACTTAATATACCCCCGTACCCCCAACACATGACCAGCCCAATGGCTACGAATGCATAGGTTAGATATTTTCCAACCAAATTAAGTCGAAATATATCTAAAAATAACGGTAACACTACAGCAACTAATGCAACTAAAATCAGTAAACCAACTAAGTCCGTTTTATTTCCGAAAAATCTTTGTGTAACACTTAAAGCCATTTTATATTCCTTATTTTCGAACTTTAATGGTGAACAAACCTTCAGGTCGTAACATCAGAATCACAATTACGGTAAGCAAGGTAATTACTTTCGCCATTGAACCTGATAAGAAGAATTCTAAAATTGATTGGGCTTGTGCAATCGAAAATGCTGATGCGATAGTTCCTAGCAAGCTAGCTGCACCACCAAATACAACTACTAAAAATGTGTCAACAATGTAGAGCGAACCACTTGTAGGACCAGTTGAAGCAATTGTAGTAAATACAGCTCCTGCAACACCTGCAATTCCGCAACCCAATGCAAATGTATAACGATCTACTTTGCTGGTATTAATTCCTGCAGCCCCGCTCATTACACGATTTTGTGTCGTTGCACGTACCTTTAAACCCCAACGCGAACGAAATACTAAATAGAAAACTATTCCGGTTAATATCGCGGTTACACCCACTACCAATAACCCGTTAATTGGTATTTCAATAGTGTCTGTAAGTTGCACAGAACCTAACAACCAATCTGGTAATGCGGGGCTTACTTCTCTTGCACCAAAAGACGATCGAAATGTTTGTTGCATAATTAAGCTCAGCCCCCATGTCGCCAGCAAAGTATCTAGCGGACGCTTATATAAAAAACGAATTAATGAGAACTCAACGAGGTAGCCAACAAAAAAAGCTATAGCGAACGCTACGATAATGGCCAACAGAAAATAATAATCCATAAATCCCGGAATATATTTTTCAGTTAGTGACGAAATAAAGAATGTTGTATAGGCTCCAATAGTTAAGAATTCACCATGCGCCATGTTAATCACACCCATTTGCCCAAAAATAATAGCCAGCCCTAAAGCCATGAGCAGAAAAACACAAAACAAACTCAACCCAGAGAATCCTTGCATGGCAAATATTGAGCCTACTTCAGACGCTGTGTAACCTTCAAACATGTGACTTCCTTTAAACTGAGTTTGTTATGAGTTTTTTCTTAAAGTGAGAGGAGGTTTTACAATGGGAGGTTATTGCAAAACTCCTCTCTAGTTAAATGATCTTAAATGTTTATTGATAACCTTCCGGGAATGGATTTGGCTCAATAAGATCGGATTCATAAATCACATCAAATTGACCATCCTTTTTAGCAATACCAATTCTGGTTTTGCTCCAAAGATGGTGATTTGAATCGTGAATGCGAACGTAACCTTCAGGTGCTTTATCAAACTCGATTCCATTTGAAGCTTCAGCAATCTTATCGATATCGAAACTACCTGCTTTCTCTACTGCTGCTTTCCATAGCCATGGCCCAAGATAAGCGGCCTGCGTAACATCTCCTATTACACTATCTTCACCCCACATCTCTTTAAATGCTTTTACGAATTCAATGTTGTTTGGGTTATCTAGCGATTGGAAATATTTCATAGCTGAGTAAAAACCTTCTACGTTCTCACCACCAATACCTAACATCTCATCTTCCGTAACTGAAATGGTAAGCAAGGTCCATTTATCTGAAGTAATGCCGGCTGCTTTTAATTGCTTGTACCAAGAAACATTACTGCCACCCACTACGATGCTATAAATAACATCAGGCTTCTTTAACTTGATTTTATTAATTAAAGAACCAAAGTTGGTATGACCAAGAGGGTAATACTCTTCACCCACGACCTTGCCGCCTAAAACATTTTCAATATGTTTGCGTGCAATTTTGTTAGAAGTACGTGGCCAAATATAATCAGAACCGATTAAGTAATAGGTTTTTGCCTCTTTTTCTTTGGCGATCCAATCCAAACCAGCAATAATTTGCTGTGTAGCTTCTTGACCTGTGTAGATTACATTTTTAGATTGCTCTAAACCTTCATAGAAAGTTGGGTAGTACAACATGCCATTTTCTTTTTCAAAAACCGGCAGCACCGCCTTTCTTGAAGCAGATGTCCAACAACCCATTACTGCAGCCACTTTGTCATTTACCAATAACTTTCGTGCTTTTTCAGCAAAGGTTGGCCAATCACTTGCTCCATCTTCCTGGATTACTTTAATTTGTCTACCAAGCACACCACCCGACTCATTAATCTGTTTAATAGCTAGTTTTTCTGCTTCTACCGAACCAGATTCACTAATCGCCATGGTGCCTGTTATAGAATGCAGAATTCCTACCGTAACCTCAGTGTCTGTAACTGCCAGACCTGTAGTATTCACCTCTGCTGTGGGGTATTCCATCGCAGATACATTTCCTGCCGTTATGGCAAGCAGGATCAGAATTGATAAGAAATTAAAATTTCTTAATATTGTTTTTTTAAATTTCATCATTAACCTCAAATTTGTAGAAAATAAAATTACCAAAAACAACAATGCAATAACGATGCCAATATATTTATTTAATAAAACCGGGCTTTTTCCGGTCAAAAATATTTATATTTAAAATTTATGCACTAAAAATAATATTTGTGCACAAAATTAATCCTTAAAAAATAAAAACCATATTTATTTTTGTGCATAAAACAAACATGCACACAAAATCTGCAAGATTAAACAATACTTCAAGGTTTTATAAATTAACGCGAGGGAAAGTTTTTTGAATTGACTTCAAATATTTTTTTAATAGTTGTGCAATGCCAAAGTCCATTACGAGGACTTGGCAAGTTCTGACTTTCTAGGGTGTCTTTAATTTTTTGCAACGTAAACCCGCCTCTCCTCATAGCGACGATGCTCATGATATTTTTACGAGCTAAACTATCGACCATATGATGACCTGACAACGCTATGCGCCAGCCATAAGGTATGCGTTTGGGATTATGGTGTGCTTGTTTATAACGCCGCATCAATAACAATTGAAACTTAATGCCCCAACATCCATGGGCGAGTGTTTTTTGCCGCAGCCTTAAGTGGAACCTGCGCAGTTGCATGACTATGGTCATGGTCGTGCGTACAGGTATGACCTCTAGAAACACGTTTGGGCTCATGCATGCTTTTCTCATTACGCTGCCAAGCCTGTCGATTTGTATCCGACATCACACTTAAATTCGGAGCCGTTATACCTCTAGTAGCGAGTTGATTGCAATCAGGGCAGTAAGCAGCGTCATTGCGGCTACTTACTGTTTTTAATTGCACAAACTCACCATGCATTACACATTGATATGAATAAATTGGCATATGGAATTCCTATGAAGTGAACGCGAGATCTTCATCGCCAGTTACTTGCTTTGTTGGACCATCTGGAGTGATATTAATATCAAAATCAAATATTCCAGTAGGTAGCCATAAGGTTGAACAAGCATTAGGAATGTCTACTACACCACTAATATGTCCCTCTACAGGCGCAGTACCAAGAATTGCATAACCTTGCGCGCCGGTGAAACCAAATTTCTTCATATACTCAATCGCATTCAAACATGCTCGTCGATATGCTACATGAGGATCTAAATAATGTTGTTTGCCATCTTCATCAACTGAGATGCCTTCAAATATTAAGTAGTCAGAATAGTTAGGATCAATTTTACTGGGCTTAAAGATAGGATTAACAACAGCATACTTCTCCATACCACCTTTAATTATGCTCACTTTAATATCTAAATAACCTGCCATTTCAATCGCGCCACAAAAAGTAATTTCACCATCACCTTGTGAAAAATGAATATCACCCATTGATAGGCCAGCGCCATCTACATAGACTGGAAAATAAACAGTTGAACCACGTGATAGATTTTTAATATCGCAGTTTCCACCATGTTCTCTCGGTGGAACGGTACGCGCCGCTTCAGCAGCTGCTTTATCTCTTGCAGAACCTTCCAACGAACCCATTACCGCAGTATCTGCATAAGGCAATGCGGCTAATGGCGGTACACGATCGGGATCAGTATTGACTAACTCTGTTTCTCGCGCATTCCACTCTGCAAGTAACTCAGCTGATGGCAAGCAACCGATTAAACCAGGATGCATAGTGCCTGGAAACTTAACTTGAGGTATATGTCGGCTCGAAGCCCATACTCCACTAAAGTCCCAACATGCTTTTCTTGCCTCAGGATAATGCTCGGTTAAGAAGCCACCGCCATTTTCACGCGCAAAGAAACCCGTGAAACCCCAAGCAGATTCTGGCAACACGCCTACGTCTAATATATCTACAACTAATAAATCACCAGGCTTAGCGCCTTCAACTTTTATGGGGCCACTTAAATAATGAACTTTGGTTAAATCAACATCACGCACGTCGTTCGCATTATCATTATTATCAATTTGTTGACCCGTCCAATCTATACATTCAACTCGGAACTCATCACCAGGTTTAACCGTACGCGAAAATGGAATATCCGGATGCCATCGATTGTGCAGTACATCGGATTGTTCTTCGGGGGTTTTGTTAAAATCAACCTCAATTAATGTTTCGATCATTCCTGCTGAACTCCTATATTATAATTCTTCAATCAACCTTTACTAAAATTATGCATAAAGGATGGTTAAGTTATATAAAGCAGGATTCGTGCCAGGCACAAGAAGCTATCAATGCTAGGAAACATGCGGTTTTTTATGCACTATCTTTTATGGAAGAATAAATTTATGCACTAAATTAATTTTATGCGCACTAAATAGATGCAAAAAATAGTAATCTGATAATAATTTATTGATGATGACTCGAACGTTATATCGAGAGTTGCCAGCAATTAGCCATGCGGTATTTGGTTTAAAATTAGTCAAGCTTAAATAAAATGCCCGCATTCTAAGCGGGCATTTATAACTATTGTTTCCTTAAGCGTGCGAACTTTGCTGACGAGCACTATTGCCTGATCGTCCTTGTTTATTTGAACTACCTTTATATAGTGACGCTGATGGTGATGGCTTCTTTTTATTGCCATTAGCTTGTTTCTTTCCAGCACCCGATTGCCTTCTTTGTGAAGGTCTTTTAGCGCCTTTACTTCTACGTGGCTGTTGTTGGCGGCCCATTGTAATCGGCTGCGCTTTAATGGTTGGATCCACCTCAAAGTTTTCAATCACCACTTTAGGAATATCGATCTTAATCAAACGCTCAATATCTTTAAGTAATTTTGCCTCATCAATACATACTAGTGAAACCGCCTCACCTTCATGACCCGCACGCCCAGTTCGACCAATTCTATGCACATAATCTTCAGGTACATGCGGCAACTCATAATTAACAACATGCGGAAGCTGACTAATATCTAAACCACGTGCTGCGATATCAGTTGCCACTAGCACTCTTACTTTACCCGACTTGAAATGTGCTAATGCTTTTGTACGTGCACCTTGGCTTTTACCACCATGAATTGCGGCAGCATCCAACCCATCTTTAATTAGTGATTGCGCTAGGCGATCACAATTTCTTTTTGTTCGAGCAAATACCAATACTTGTTTCCAATTACCGGTACCAATTAACTTCGAAAGTAGTTTACGCTTTTTCTTAGCATCAACCGGGTGAACCACTTGAGTTACGCGCTCAGCCGAAGTGTTTCGCTGTGCAACTTCAATCAACTCTGGGTCGTGAAGCAAGTCTCCCGCTAAACGTTTAATCTCATTTGAAAACGTTGCGGAAAATAACAAGGTTTGTTTTTGTTTAGGCATTAAAGCAAGCACTTTACGAATATCATGAATGAAACCCATATCCAACATACGATCCGCTTCATCAAGAACTAATATCTCTACTTTAGAAAGATCAATTGTGTTTTGACCAACGTGATCTAAAAGTCTGCCAGGCGTCGCCACTAAAATATCTACGCCATCGCGTAGTTTTTTAATTTGCGGGTTGATACTTACACCACCAAACACTGCTGTGGTACGAATTGGTAAATGTTTCCCATAATCTCGCACACTTTCGGTAACTTGTGCAGCAAGTTCACGTGTAGGCGTTAACACTAAAGCACGAATTGCACGGCGACCTTTTTTTGGTTTGCTCTCCATGAGCCTTTGCAGCATTGGCAACGTAAAACCAGCAGTTTTCCCCGTACCTGTTTGTGCTCCACCCATAAGATCCCTACCTTCTAAAATTGGTGGAATGGCTTGTGCTTGTATAGGTGTAGGTTCGCTATAGCCTTTTTCAGACGCAGCGCGGACTAATTCGGCTCTTAAACCGAGTGATTCAAATGACATTTTTGTACTATCTCCAGAGATCGGCCCACCCAATTAATGCGTTTATGGCATAAGCTTGGAATGGTCTAGGCGAAAACGTGTTGTGTTTATTTTAGTTTTATTGAGGTGAATCGAGATGATTACCGTTTTGAACAAGGATGCAGACCACTGTGCACCTTAAATTGAAAATAGACTATAGCAGGTTAATTAACCAACAAAAGTGCTCAATGGGATAGTATTGCGTATTACCAATAGTAAGTTCATCACACCTTAAACATTCTATGCAACGCTAGAACTTTCTTTTATTGCTCTAACTTTCGTAGTCGCATAATTACGCAAATCATCTGCAATCATATAAAAGCAAGGCAAAACAATGAGGATTAAAACCGTCGCGAAGATCAACCCAAAACCTAAACTCACTGCCATAGGTGAAAGAAACGCAGTTTGACCACTGGCAAAAAATATTAATGGTGAAATTCCTAAAAATGTTGTCACAGTTGTAAGCAAAATTGGACGAATACGTACCCGCCCTGCTTCAACTAATGCATCAAAACAATCTGCCCCATCTGCCATGCGCTTTTTAGCAAAATCGATAAGAATTAATGAGTCATTCACCACTATTCCAGTCAACGCAAGAAAACCAATCATGGATAAAAACTGAAGGTTATAGCCAAATAAAAAATGCCCAGTGATCACGCCCACAATTGCAAAAGGTATTGCAAACATTATTACGAATGGGTCTAACAATGATTTAAATAATGCAGCTAAGATAAAAAAGATTACTGCCAAAGCAATAATCAGCATTTTACCTATGTCGTTAAATGAATCTTGCGCTTCCTTTTTTTCACCTAAAAATAATAATGAGTAACCAAAATTATCATCACTTAATGTTTTAAATTCTTCTTCTAATAACGCTGTCACCTCTAAAGGGGTAATGGCATCCTTATCCACTTCAGCCGTAATTAAAGACAATCGTTTGGAATCACGTCGTTGCACTGCACCTAATCCACGACCTAATTCAATAGTGGCCACCTCACCCAAATAAACTGTACCGCCACTCTCTAGCGTAATCGGCAAGCGGCTAAGACCTGCACCATCTTCACGAATTGAATCTGGATAGATCACCCTTACAGGATATCGATCAGACTTCCAATTCACCTGCATTACTTCCAAACCCAAGTAACCTGTACGCACCGCATCAGCGATTAGCGTCTGCGTAAGACCCAACTCTCTGCCACGCGCATTAATCGTGTATTGATATTCCAATTTGCCGGGCTCTAGATCCTGCCGCACATCTCGCACCCCTGGCACACGGCGCAAAAATGTCACCACTTCGCCAGACAAGCTTAATAACTTCTCTGTTTCTTTCCCAACAATGCCTACCTCTATATCTGAACCCGCTGGACCACCTTGTGGACGCAATATGGAAAAGCGTTGGATTCCTGGTATCGAAGCAACACTTTCTCTGACTTCACTTAGAATCACTTCGGTACTTCGTTCTCTAACGCCTTCAGAATTAAAACGCATATTTACTAATGGGCTCACAAACCTTTCAACAAACCCTGTGGACTTAGGCTTCTTTAGATCCACTACAAATTGAATATAGTTACTACCAAGCTTTAAGCGATTAAAATCAATTAGAGTAACTCCAACATTTGTTAACAACGTATCCAGTTCGTTTTCTTGAAATATACTGTCAAATTTTTTCTCAATCTGAATTGCAAGCTCGGTAGTATCCTCAATACTATAGGTATTTGGCGCTTCAACATTCACCAAGAACTGGCCAATCTCTACATCGCCGAATTGATTGTATGGCATATGTGTTTTTGCAAATACTAATACAACACTTAATACACCAATCGTTACGGCAGAAATAAAATATCGATTATGTAGCGCATATTTCACAACAGAAACATATTTACCCAACCATTTATTCCAATCTATCCTACTGCGTTTCTTTTGTTTAGCTAAACGCAACATCTCAGCTGAATGTGAAGGCAGAACTACGAAAGCCTCCAACAATGAACCTACCAAAGAGGCCGTTACCACAACTGGAATTACCTGGATAAACAAACCCATGGTTCCCGAAACACCGAACATTGGAAGGAATGCCGCAATGGTTGTACATGTTGAAGCCATAACCGGCCAAAATACTTCACTCGCCCCTACTTTGGCAGCAGACCTAGCTGTCATGCCATTTTCCATGTGACGATACGTGTTTTCGGTAACAATGATTGCATCATCAACAATCATTCCTAGTGCAATTAAAAATGCAAACATAGAAACCATGTTGATGGTATAGCCAAGATAATAAATAATAATTACAGCCACCAAGAAAGACACAGGAATGCCCATTGCAGTAATGGCTGCAACCCTAAAGTTTAGAAACAAATAGAGTGACAACAAAACCAAAACCAATCCAACAGCTCCGGAAGATTTTAATGTCTCTAAACGCGTTTTCACATAAATAGATAAATCACTAAACAATCCAACTTTTATTCCTGGTGGAAGTTCTTCTTGTAATTTTGCAGCAAGTTCACGCGTTAATTTTGAAACTTCTATTGTAGAAGCTTTAGCTGTTTTAGTAATAGTTAGATTAACAGACGGCTTGTTATTGAAACGACCAAGTGTTTTTGTTTCCTCCAACCTCAATTGCACCTCAGCAACCTCACCCAACACTAGCTGCCCACCATTACTGTTGCTGCGCAATACAATCTTCTTGGCAGACTCAATGTTGGGTGCTGCGCCTTTACCTCGCAACAATATGTCGCCCTCAGCTGCTTTAAGGGAGCCACCCGGCAAGTCTCGCAAGTTATTTCGTAAAGCTGAAATAACTTCATTTAATGAAACATTTCGTGCAGACATAACAAATGGGTCTACTTCAATCCATAACTCCCATTCACGCTCGCCCGCAATACTTACGCTTGCTACACCATCTAATTGCTGCAACTGGCTTTTAATATCTTTTGCTGTTTGCACTAATGTGCCCGTTGAAACATCTCCATAAACACTTAGACTGATTACGGGAAAACGAGTTTTTAATCTTGTGATACTCGGCCTTTCAGCTTCTTCAGGAAGATCGGTTATTGCATCAACGGTGGAGCGAAGATCTCGTACAAATTCATCTATATCTGCATCGGGCTTAAGGTCGATGATGATTTTAGAAACACCTTCATTACTTTCAGATGTAACCACATCAATATCGGGTAGCAAGTCTAATTCATCTTCGATCGTTATCGTTACTTGCGACTCCACTTCTTCTGGAGGTGCACCTTCAAATACCGTATTTATTCGTACTTTATCGATTTCCACTACTGGAAACATTTCTTGCGGCATGCTGCGCCAAGAAATTATTCCCAGCACGACAATTAATAATAGAAATAAATTTACGACAAGAGGATTTTTGATCGAGAAGTTTATAATACCCATGCAATTTTAATTATATTATTGATGAGAGTAATTATGCTTTAAAGATCCGCAACAACACGCTGACCATCCTTAAGCCCTGCCACATCGCGCGCTACAATTTTTTCACCTGTTTCCACTCCTGCAGAAACAACGAAGTTGCCACCTACCCTACTACTAATCACTACAGGCAACTTATGCAACACGCCATCTTTATAGCTATATACAAAGCTTTCACCAGCATTGGTTGAAACAGCAGATACTGGGACGGTTAGCACATTTACTTGTTGGCTAAGTGGCATATCTGCACTGGCTAAGGTGCCTGACTGCACTTTATCACCCGGCAGTCTTATCCTAATTGCATGTGTGTTTGTAGACATATTTGGATCCGGCTGCAATGCAATAAGTTTGCCAGGAATTATTTTAGAACCAACCTCAACATTCATTTCTTGATTTAACTTCAACGCTGCAACCACTTCACCTCGCACATCTAGATGCAAGTCTAAAGAACTTGTATCCACCATTGTTGCTACCATTTGAGTTGCTGTAACAAAGTCACCAACTTCAACATTTATTTCATTTACATATCCGGAAAAAGGTGCTGTTAGTGTCGCACGCTGTAAATTTCGTTCCGTTAAGTCTCGTTCTGAAATTTTTAGCGCTACTCTAGCTTTTGAAGTGCTCACCTTGTATTGCAAGTCAGAAACTTGTGAATCCAGTGTGAACATTTGTTGGCGTGCAGCATCAAGCTGTGATGCTGAAATTAAAGAATCATTATTTAATTGTTCATAACGCTGTACTTCCGATTTTTGAAGCTCTAAATTTTGCTTGGCAAGCTTTAACATACGTTGATCGCGTTGAATACTAGCCTGCTCAATATCGTATTGAGATTGAGATTGCGTAAACTGATCTTGCAGATCTCTAGCGTCAAGGGTAAGTAACTTTTGGCCTTGCTGTACATACAAACCTGGTTCTACCGCACGCTCTTTTACCCTGCCCTGCACTTCAAACTTAAGGTAAGCTGTTTTTACCGGCTGCAAACGACCCGTTAATGGCTCGGTTGGCAACAAATCATGTCGTTGGACTTCTAAAAGCACGACTTTGAGTGAGGGTAATTCTTCTAGTTTGGCTTGTGGCCCTTCTTTTGTCCAAAATAGTGCTGCCACCAATAAACCTGCGGTAAGTATCGCTATCAAGCTACCAACCAGCTGTTTTGAACCGCTGGTATTACCTATAGAATTAACGTTATGTTGCTCAGAATCGACCAATGACTCACCCTAAAACTGTTACACTGTAAGTGTCTGATAATTAATCAGACTTTGTGATTAGATCCAATATAATAAGAATCAATAATAAACACGTTTTTAACGTACTTTAATTAACCAACTCTACCTATATCCCGTGTTAATAAAAGCCATAAGTAAGCTGTGTGTATCCATTTTAGTGCTGACATGCGCCTTTTGTTACACATCTGCCTATGCCCAAGATAGTAACGAAGACGGCATCTATGGACTCTGTAGTGGCAGCTCCATAACCGAATCTAGTCAGCAAGTTATACCTTTGGACCCCAATACCCCAGCAGAGTTTACCGCAGATCAAGCTAAACGCGATGAAAATGGAATTGCGACATTAGAAGGTACTGTGCAGATGACACGGGGCTCACAGAAAGTCGATGCTGAAAAACTAGAATATGATGAAAATAATAAGAATGTTCTCGCTAGCGGCAATGTTCGCGCCGAAGACCAGCAGTTAATCATTAAAAGTGAAGCAGCCGAACTCAATCTCGAATCAGACTATGCTAAATCCGAAGACGCTACATATTTTTACAAACCATTACATGCAAGCGGAGAAGCGAAAAAAATAGAGCGCTCTTCTGTTGACTTTGTTCGTTTTGAAGACACCACTTACAGTACCTGTGAAGAAGATGACCGCACTTGGGAGTTATCTGCAGATGAAGTAAATTTAAACAAAACTACTGGTGACGGAATTGGAAAAGATGTACTAGTTAAATTCAAAGGTGTACCCATCTTTTACACACCATGGATCCGTTTTCCTATTGACGACCGTCGTAAATCTGGCTTCTTAGCTCCTACGATTGGCAACTCAAATGATTCTGGCTTTGAATTAGAAGCGCCATGGTACTGGAACATTGCTCCTAATAAAGATGCTATTTTTGCACCAAGGTTATTAACTGAACGTGGCTTGCAACTAAAATCTAATTTCCGTTATCTGAATGAAAAAAGTGTTGGGCAACTAGGATTGGAGCATCTAGATGATAGTGAGTTTAAAGACGACCGTTACTTAGCTAACTTTGAACACATCAGCCAGTTCACTCCAAATCTACAACTCGACTTACTTTATAACAAAGTATCTGATGAAAATTATTTTGAAGACTTGGGAGATGGATTAGGCATTACCAGCACCCAATATTTAGAGCGACACAGCGACCTACGATATACAACCGATCATTGGAATTTTTTAGCGCGCGCGCAAAGCTTTCAAGTCGTTGACGAGAGCTTAGCCAATGAAGACAAACCATTTAAACGCGTACCGCAGATAAAATTAGATAGCGCGTATTACAATTTACCTGGAGGGTTTGATTTCAATTCTGAAAGTGAATGGGTTCAATTCGAACACGACGACAGGATTGATGGTGACCGACTGCATTTGGGTATTGAACTTGAGCGACCATTCGAAAGCAACGCATATTTTATTCGCCCTGGCGCAAGGCTCACACATACTGAATACGACTTGAACCGTAGAGATGGACTAGATGACAATCCATCACGTAGTTTGCCAAGTGCACATCTAGATGCTGGGTTAATATTTGAAAAAAGTTTTAAGAACTCAACCAATATCCAAACTCTAGAACCCCGCCTCTATTATCTGCACACACCATTTAGAGACCAAGATGATATTCCTTTATTCGATACTGCAGAATATGAATTTGGATATGAACAACTTTTTCGTGATGACCGTTTTAGTGGCAGCGATAGGATTGGAGACGCAGATCGTTTAAGTGTCGGATTAACCACCCGCATACTAGACTTAGAAGATGGTAGCGAAAAATTCCGAGCCAGCTTGGGACGTATCTTTTATTTCCGCGATCGCAAAGTTACCTTACCCAATGAAATTCGTGAAGACGAGAGCTCTTCTGAAGTCGCTGCAGAGCTAAAAATTGGTCTGCATGATCGCTGGGAAGCAATTGCATCCACACTATATGATACCCATGACGACCATACCGAAAGAAATTCAGTTCGATTTCAATACAATAATAACAATGGGCTAATCTTCAATATGGGGTATCGATACCGTCGTAGTGATATTGAACCTATCGACAGCGAAAGCAATGTACGCGAAAGTCTAGAACAGTCAGATATTTCAATGGTATTCCCCATCAACGAGCATTGGCGGGCCGTTACACGCTGGAACTATGATATACAAGAAAAGCGCAACTTAGAGCAACTGGTTGGGGTCGAATACGACACCTGCTGCTGGAAACTTCGCCTAGCAGGACGGCGCTATAATCAGAATACAGATGAAGACTATAATAACAGTATAGAACTTCAGCTTGTATTGAAGGGCTTAGGCCAAATTGGATCGCCAATAGGTGAATTACTAGAACGTGGCATACGAGGCTACGACTCCAGGGACGATGAATATTTTTAGAATGAATATATTAAACATGAAACAACTTAAATTTATATCAGCACTATTTTTACTTATTTCACTACTAGTAATTACCTTTACAAGTAGTGCAAATACTAAACTATTAGATCGCATTGTTGCAGTCGTCGAAAATGACGTCATCATGGAAAGTGAATTACGCCAACGTGCAAGCGTTATCGTGAAACAATTCGAAGGAAACCCTGACGCTATCCCTCCACAAGACGTGCTAATTGAGCAAATTTTACAAAGACTTATTGTTGAACGCCTACAACTACAGCTCGCTGAACAAAGAGGTATTCAAATAGATGAATTAAGCTTAGATCAAGCTATGCGAAACTTGGCCAAGCGCAACCAAATGACATTAGAACAATTTCGTGAAGTGTTAATTAAGCAAGGCTTAGATTATGTTGCTTATCGCGATCAAGTACGAAATGAAATGTTACTGGACCAACTTCGTAGACGAACCATAAACAGTAGAGTGCAAATATCCGATAGTGAAATTGAAGAACTAGTAACTAAAGCTGATAAAGACTTATTAAAGAAAGAATATGAATATAATGTTGCTCATATTCTCATCGCTGTGCCTGAAACTCCTGAACCAGGACAAATAGAAAAAGCTCAACATCGCGCCTCTTTAGTTCATGATCGTGCAAGAGCTGGTAATAACTTCTCTCAGTTAGCTATTGCTGCTTCTGATGCGCAAGATGCATTACAAGGTGGTGATTTAGGTTGGCGTAACAAAACACAGTTACCTGAAGTTTTCGTACAACAAATCGATAACATGCAAACTGGAGATATAAGCAAAATTGGCCAAAGTGCTGCGGGTTATCATATCTTCAAAGTTCTAGATAGACGCGCCATTGAAAACACAATGGTTGATCAAGTTTTAGCTAGACATATATTAGTGCGCACCAATGCTTTAATTGATGACAAAGAGGCTGAAAGAAAGCTTAAAGATTTAAAAGCTAGAATTGATAATGGTGATGATTTTGAGGAATTAGCGCGCGCAAATTCAGAAGACACAGGAAGCGCTGTAAATGGCGGCAACATGGATTGGACTGTAAGTAGTAATTTTGTTCCAAAATTTAAGGAAGTTGTTGATGAACTTCAACCAAAAAATATTAGCGAACCCTTCAAGAGCAGATTTGGCTGGCACATTGTTGAGGTGCTTGATAAACGAGAACATGATAACTCTCAAGAAGCGATGCGCGCCGAAGCTCGTGAACAAATAAGACAAAGAAAGTTTGAAGAAGAAACAGAATTATGGCTTCGCCAACTACGCGATGAAAGTTATATCGAGAATAGACTGCACACTTCCAACTGAGCTATCAAACTTGCAACTTTTGCCTCGTAAGGTCCCAGATAAATGCAAAATAATACCTGTATTGCAGTCACTCCAGGGGAACCCGCAGGCATTGGCCCAGAATTAACGCTTAAGCTTGCAAAGCACGCATTTAATTTTGAAATTGTAGCCATCGCAAATCTGGGAATGCTGCGTGATCAAGCCAACCAACTTGGGTTGGCAATAAATTTTAAAGCCTTTGATGCACACTCAGAATCAAATTCACATACCGCAGGCACACTAAAAGTTATTGATGTAGATTTACCCGAACCTGTAGTTTCTGGTCAGCTAAATAAAAATAACGCTGCATATGTTATTAAAACTCTTGATACAGCCGTAGAATTAATTTCTAACAAAAAATTAAGTGCCTTAACCACAGCACCAGTGCAAAAAAGCATTATCAACGATGCCGGCATTTCTTTTTCAGGGCACACAGAATACATTGCTAATAAAACAGGTGGGCACCCAGTGATGTTACTTGCTAATGAAACTTTAGATAAAATCTCAGACTCCTATCTGCGAGTAGCCTTAGTAACCACTCATTTACCTATCAGCAAAGTTGCTGCAAATATTACTGCAGAGCGCATTACAAGAGTCTTGGAAGTATTACAACATGATCTCATAAACAGATTTGGCATAACAAATCCCTGTATAGCGGTATGTGGTCTAAACCCTCACGCAGGTGAAGGTGGGCACTTAGGAAAAGAAGAAAACGAAATTATTATCCCAACCCTTGAGCGATTACGCCAACTGGGCATGAACCTAGATGGCCCGCTTCCAGCAGATACTGCATTTACTCAGCAAAAACTTAGAGGTAAAGACGCTGTTCTTGCCATGTATCATGACCAAGGTCTACCTGTAATCAAACATCAAGGCTTTGGAGAAGTAATTAACGTAACATTAGGCTTGCCGATTATTCGCACTTCAGTTGACCACGGCACAGCACTAGATATTGCTGGACAAGGTATTGCTGATGAAAGTAGCCTTCTTGCAGCAGTTAATTTAGCTGCAAAATTAAGCAAAAAAACATCACAGTAAACATAGGACTAAAACATGGCCAAACTCACACCGGAAGCATTACAAGCCTGGCAACAACATGATGAAAGAATGGTTTTCACCACAACCAACAATAATATTGCAAACTCAATATGGGTGATCTGCGTAAAACTAATTAACGATGAGCAATTCGTTATTGCTAATAATGCATTCAGTAAGACTTTAGAAAATATAAAACTAGGTAGCAAAGGTGCATTACTTTACATTGCGCCTGAACGAGAGTCCTACCAAGTTAAAGGAACATTGGAGTATTATGAAGATGGCCCCATTTATGATGACATGAAAATATGGTTGGATCCTAAATTTCCCGGCAAAGGTGCATTAGTGCTAAATATAGAAGACGTTTATTATGGCGCTGAAAAAGTTGTTTAATCTAATATTAAAAAATTATGAAATTTAAAATAAAAATATTTTTACTGCTTATAGTCTCATCTGTATCGTTGGTAAATGCATCTGGCTTAGAAGATCAAACCATTACCCTTAAAAGCAATGAACGCTTTGATCTTGTACAAGCAAATACAGTTACTTTTAAATTTCAACCTTTATCTGTAGATGCACGCAAACTTGAAATCACTAATGATGCGGCAGCTTTGGGGGTAGCCTATCTAGGCCAAGTTAAGTTAAGAGAAAACAACACTGCCCTATCTGCTCTTCGCTCTATTGCGGATCAAATTGGCGAAAGTTTAGATATTAGCTTTGGAGTGATTGCAGATTCCAACACTTCAGAAGCCTTGAAAGCTAATGAGTTGTTACTGTTATATCATCCCAATGTTACGATCACTCTTGCACTTGCAAGGGCTAGCGAAGCAAATGATTATGAAATAATTTGCACCTATGCATTAAAAGATTTATCTACAACCAGCACTGAACAACTACCCACTACACCTGTAGAAACTAAGCAACCATCAGAGCCTATCAGTGAGATAACTCCAGTGGAAGACGTGCCAGAAATTTTAAATAATTAAGTAGTCTCAGCATATATATATCAAAACCATTAAAGCTGCTCTTAGAAAACCAATTAAAGTATCCATATGACTAGACCGTTACGCAAACGCTTTGGTCAACATCTACTAAGCAACCCAAACACCATAAACAACATTGTAAAAGTTATTCATCCTAAAAAAGATGATAGATTAATTGAGATTGGTCCAGGTCGCGGCGCCATATCAGTTCCCATATTAAAAAACGTAGGCCACCTGCATGCTATAGAAATAGATCGTGATATAGCCAAGGAAGTTGCAGAACAATGCAAAAATATCGGCACCCTAGAAATTCATCTAGGTGATGTGCTTCGTTTTGATTTCAATAAGCTTGCTAACCATAATAAGCCGATTCGAATATTTGGCAATCTTCCCTACAATATTTCAACACCACTCTTGTTTCATCTGCTCAAATTTTCAGACTGTATTATTGATATGCACTTCATGCTGCAAAAAGAAGTTGTAGATCGTATTACCGCTTTGGTCAGCGAATCTAATTACAGCCGCTTAAGCATCATGATCCAAGCGAGTTATAGAGTTGAAAGCTTATTTGACATCAGCCCAAATGAATTTACTCCACCCCCTAAAGTGAACTCAAGCTTTATGCGTCTCAAACCAACTAATGAATTTCAACATCAAATCAAAGATAAAGTATTATTTGCCAAATTGATCGAAACCGCTTTTCAACAACGCCGAAAAACAATTAAAAACAGCCTCTCCAAAGTCGTCACAGAAGAACAGTTGACTAAAGCAAATATCCGCGCGATTCAACGTCCCCAAGAAATTTCTATTCAACAATACATATCACTTTCCAATGAGTTAGCACAATCAACAAGCCAGCAGACCAGATTAGACAACTAACTGAATCTTTTAGACCTTATGCTGCCTAATAGTAATAGACCTATATAAGGGTGGTTAATAACTAATCAGTAAATTTCTGTTAGCTACATCCGAGTTTTTTAATAATAACTAGGTATAATTACAAACATGGAAGATCAAAATAATCACGAAATAGACGTAAGTGTAGACACCTCTTATATAGAAGCTCAGTCCGATGAAGGTGAAAGTCGATTTGTATTTGCCTACACTGTGACCATTCACAATGCCGGCCACGTGCCAGCAAAATTGGTTACACGTCATTGGCTGATTACAGACTCTAACGGTAAAATACAAGAAGTAAAAGGCGAAGGCGTAGTAGGTGAACAGCCATATTTACGACCTGGTGAAGCCTTTCAATACACTAGTGGCACCATGTTAGAAACCCCTGTTGGCACTATGCAAGGCACCTATCAAATGCTAGCTGATGATGGCACAGAGTTTGATGCACCCATAAATGCATTCACCCTCGCCGCTCCGCGCGTATTACACTAAAAAGTTTATCTATCTATACATTCAGCTTAGACCAAAGCTAATATACAGTTCAGTTTAATATTTTTACTTTGCAAGTTTTAGCTAATTCATGAGCTAGAACTTACATGAAATTTTATGGGCATGGTTTTACATGGCAGTATATGCAATTGGAGACGTGCAAGGTTGTTATGATGAGCTGCAAGAGCTTGTTAGTTACATTTCGTTCAATCCTAAGAAAGATCAATTGTGGTTTGTTGGTGACCTCGTTAATCGTGGACCCAAATCACTCGAAACATTACGTTGGGTAAAATCATTAGGAAATTCTGCTTTAACTGTACTAGGTAATCATGACCTACACCTACTCGCTGCACATGCCGGTGCTAAAGAAATAACAACAACTAGTAGTTTATATCCAGTCTTACAAGCTAAAGACTTAAACCAGCTTGTGGAATGGCTAAGGCACCAACCACTCATGATATACAACAAACAACTCAACTTTGCCATGGTGCATGCTGGCCTTGCTCCACAGTGGTCCATTAAGGATTCTATACGCTACGCTAAAGAGGTTGAAGTAACACTACGTTCAAAAAAATATAAAGACTTCCTCTATAACATGTATGGGGACAAACCTGACCAATGGGACGGAAGACTCAAAGGCTGGAACCGATTAAGAGCCATTACAAACTTTATGACACGTATACGATATTGCACAAACAAAGGCGTAATGAGCTTTACAGATAAAAATACACCCGGAACACAAAGTGCAAAAATGAAGCCATGGTATGAAATAACTTCACGCAAAAGCCAAGACACTACAGTGGTATTTGGTCACTGGTCTACTTTAGGCCATATAAATGATCACAATGTCATCTCTACCGACACAGGATGTTTATGGGGAGGGGCATTAACTGCGGTTAAGATTGATATAGATAAATTAACTGTCTATCAGGTAGATTGTGTGGCAAAAAAAGAAATCCCTAGAAAGATCTAAAACGTATAATCGAAATCGTAAAGTTAATTCGCCCTAGTGCACAGGGATAACCGAATAACCCTTAGATTGATAACCAATCAGTGACACATAGGTATTTCCTACCATCTTCACATCTGAAATGATGCCGTCAATATCTTGCATACGTGCTGAAATCGAGCATGCCTCCATCCGCACACCAGGCCTGGCATTTAAGTCACTAATTAAAGCCAATGCCTCTTGGTGAGATCGCTTATCTTTAGGCAGGAAATCAACTTTTGCTAATTTTATCAGTTGTAATGCGCGACCATGAAAAATAAAAACCATATCTGGCTCAACATCTTGTCGAACCAAATCATTGTAAGTTTCATCAATTAATTTTAGATAAAATAATAACCGCTCAGGCCTACTCGCCAATACATCCCAGACTACCTTGCCAACCTCAACATCTTGTAATGCGTGTGCATCACTTGGCTTTTCTGCATACACCACACCAACCATCATGGATCCAATCACAAAAAACAGAATTGTTTTAACTAATATTTTAATCATTACATCACTATTTTCACATTACGCAATTCGTTGGTATAAAATATTATCCACATCAAATTTGTTTTTTTCATCTCTAGCACGAAACTCTCGTTCCACTTCTTGCCATTCCTCTTTTTCCCATGCAGGGAAATAAGTATCCCCTTCTAATTCGGCATACACGATAGTTGTATATAGATGCTTAGCTATAGGTAATGCATAGTTGTAAATATCCGCCCCACCTATTACAAATGCTCTGCCATCAATTAGAATCTCAAGCTGGGCCCAGTTGGTGATAACCGTGCAACCCTCTGCAATATAATTTGGATTGCGTGTCAACACAAAATGTTGCCGGCCAGGCAGCAAACCAGGCAAAGACTCAAACGTTTTGCGCCCCATAATTATAGGATGACCCATAGTGATTTTTTTAAACCGCTGCAGATCTGCTGGCAAATACCAAGGAATTTTATTATCTATACCAATCAAACCATGAGGTGTCATCGCTACAATGATTGCTATTTCCATAAATATAACTTTCTATACTGCAACAGGTGCAGCGATGTGTTCATGATACTTATAATCCTGTAATTCAAAGTCTTCGAATTTAAAGTCAAATATTGATTGAACATCAGGATTAATTTTCATGATCGGTAGTGCAAATGGTGAACGACTTAATTGCTTCGTCGCTTGTTCAATATGATTATTATATAAATGCACATCACCAAAGGTATGCACAAACTCACCCGCTTTATAACCCGTTACTTGCGCAACCATTTGTAGCAATAATGCATACGAAGCAATATTGAATGGAACACCTAAGAAAACATCAGCACTGCGCTGATAGAGCTGACATGAAAGTGTATCTTGAGCAACATAGAACTGAAAAAAAGCATGACACGGCGGCAAAGCCATAGTATCAATCTCACCTACATTCCATGCGCTCACTATGTGGCGTCTAGACAATGGGTTTTCTTTTAAATCGCTGATCAGTTGTGTTATTTGATCAATGCTTTCTCCTTTAGCATTTTGCCAACTACGCCATTGAGAACCATATACCGGTCCAAGCTCGCCATTTTCATCGGCCCACTCATTCCAGATCGAAACACCATTTTTATTCAAGTAATCTACATTAGTCTCACCACGTAAAAACCATAGCAATTCGTGAATAATAGATTTTAAATGTAACTTTTTAGTCGTGACCATTGGAAAACCATCTTGCAAGTCAAATCGCATCTGATAACCAAACACAGAAGTCGTTCCAGTGCCGGTTCGATCACCTTTCTCAACACCATTGGTCAATACATGATTTAAGAGCTCTAAATACTGTTGCATCGGTTTTATTTTTTATTAACGTAATTCTGAATTATTCTATGATGAGATAAAATACTTTGAAACGTACAATGAATATTGACTTATATGTAATAAATTTTAGATCATTTACAAATGAAGCATTTAGGTAAATCAAGTCTTCGACTTAGCCATTCCAAACTTATTATACGCTAACCATATCGTCACGATGCCCACCATAATCATAGGTATCGATAATAACTGCCCTCTTGTAAGCCAATCAATTGTTGATGCATCTGGTTCACGCACAAACTCCACAATAAACCGAAAAATACCATAAAGAAGCACGAATAAACCACATACTGCACCAACTGGCCTAGGCTTTTGCGCAAACAACCACAGGATAACAAACATAGCCAAACCTTCTAGCAAAGCCTGGTACAACTGCGACGGATGTCGCGGCAAACTATCAGCATGCGGGAAAACCATTGCCCACGGCACATCAGTGACACGTCCCCATAACTCACCATTTATAAAGTTACCTACTCTACCTGCACCCAATCCGATGGGCACCATCGGCGCAACAAAATCACAAAGACGTAAAAAACCGTAACCTTTCGAGCGTTGATAAATCCATAAGGCTACGATTACACCCAATAGACCACCATGAAAACTCATGCCCCCTTCCCAGATTTTAAAAAGATAAAAAGGGTTCTCTAAAAAATATGAAAAATTATAAAACAGTACTGAACCAATACGGCCACCCAGAATCACACCTAACATACCGTAAAATAAGATATCGCCAACATCATCTGGTTGCGCAACGGTATGTGCTTTCTTGGCATGTATTCTACCCAACCACCAAAAACCTAAAAAGCCAATGGCATACATAAGCCCATACCAGCGTAACTTAAGCGGCCCAAGTGCAAATATAATTGGATCGATTTCAGGAAATGTCAGCATACTTACACTATAACAACAGTTAGACTTAGTTAGTAACACACAAAATAATGTATAAATATTGAACACCTCATGACAAAAACAACACATAATAAAAACCATCTGTACAACCAAACCAGTCCTTACTTACTGCAACATGTAAACAATCCTGTTGAATGGTATCCATGGTGCGAAAAAGCACTCAAGCGTGCGAAAAATGAAAAAAAACCCATCTTATTATCAATTGGTTATTCTGCATGTCATTGGTGTCATGTAATGGCACATGAATCGTTTGAAGATGAAGCCACTGCAAAAATAATGAATGAACTTTACATCAATATTAAAATTGATCGTGAAGAGCGCCCTGACCTCGACAAAATTTATCAAACCGCACAATTTTTGCTTACACAGCGTTCGGGTGGTTGGCCACTCACCATGTTTTTAACCCCAGAAGATCAAATACCGTTTTTTGGTGGCACCTACTTTCCAGATACACCACGGCATGGCCTACCTTCTTTCAAAGAACTACTGCATCATATTTCTGATTTTTACCAAAATCGTCGCAGTGAAATCACAACACAAAACCGGTCTATGCAGAATGCATTAAAAAAGATCTATGAACCTGAGCCAACACAGGTAAATTTATCCGAAACAATATTTGACACCTGTGTTGAGCAATTAGAACAAAACTTTGATGCAGACCATGGCGGTTTTGGGAATGCTCCAAAGTTCCCTCACCCAACAAACTTAGAACGCCTATTACGTTACTACGCACATAATAAGATCAATGGTGCAAACAAACCTAGAGCACTTCATGCAGCAATATATAGTTTGGAAAAGATGGCAGCTGGTGGAATCTATGATCACCTCGGGGGAGGATTTAGCCGCTACTCCGTAGATCAATACTGGATGATTCCACATTTTGAAAAAATGTTGTATGACAACGGCCCCTTACTTGCGCTTTATGCACAAGCTTTCTCTTTGAGTTACTCAGAGCAATTTAAAAATGCTTGTGAAGGCACTGCAGAATGGTTAATACGTGAAATGCAATCTCCTGAAGGTGGTTATTACTCAACTCTAGATGCAGATTCAGAAGACGTTGAAGGCAAGTATTATGTCTGGGACAAAGATGAAATTAAAAAACTCTTAACAAGCGAAGAATATTCGATCTTTGCGCCACACTTTGGGCTAGATGGTGTAGCTAATTTTGAAGGACAATATCACTTACATACTTTCAAAACCGAAAAACAAGTATGTGGAGACCTAGCGTTAAGTATTATTGAATTCAACCGCCTCCTTGCAAGCGCAAAATCTAAACTTTTTGTTCAACGAGAGAAAAGAATTCGACCTGATCGTGACGAAAAAATTCTGACCAGCTGGAACGCACTCATGGTACGCGGCATGATCATAGCCGGTAGAGTTTTAAATAATAATGATTACATTAAATCCGCAGACCGAGCATTGAACTTTATACGCAATACAATGTGGAAAAACCAACGTTTGTTTGCAACCTATAAAGCCACAGATAAAGAAAGCAAAGCCCACCTCGATGCTTATCTAGATGATTATGCATACCTGCTAGATGCTTTATTAGAAATATTGCAAGTTCGCTGGAATACGGATGACTTAAATTGGGCATGTGAAATAGCGAATGTGCTATTAGAGAAATTTGAAGATTCATCCCTTGGTGGGTTTTATTTTACTGCGAGTGATCATGAGCAGCTCATTCAACGCCCTAAAACAATAAGTGATGACTCTACACCTTCAGGAAACGGTATTGCAGCCTTTGCACTAGCACGGCTTGGATATTTATTAGCCGAACCAAAGTATATTGAAGCTTCAGAGCGTGTGATAAAATTTTCTGCATATGCAATCCATCAATCACCACTTGGCCATAACAGCTTACTGCATGCGTTTGAAGAACAATTACACCCACCACAAATCATTATTCTCAGCGGCGAGAAAGAATCTTTAGTGAAGTGGCATGAAGCATGTAATCTTGGTTATGCACCACAACGCATGGTATTTTCTATTGTAGAAAATGAAGAAGATCTACCTGCAGCCATTGCAGAAAAGAAACATAAACCTTCAAGCAAAGAAGGTGTAACTGCTTACGTATGTCAAGGCATGCAATGCGATACACCTGTAGAACATTTTTCTGACCTAAAAAATATACTTGCAGAAACTAGCATTCAACCACCAATAAATTAAATACTAATATAATTTACAAGATATGAATGCATTACGCGGCATCTTACGGTTCATTCATCTATTAGCTCATTTCGTAAAAGGGCTATATTTGTCTTATACACAACTGCATGGCACACAAAGCCATGACTTAAGCGAAGAACAACATCTAATTATTCAAAATTGGTTACATCGTAGTGCTGAAATAATTGGCATAGATATCCAAGTTCATGGAACTGCTATAAACCCACCTGCATTTGTAGTCGCGAACCATATTTCATGGTTAGACATCATAATTATTTCCTCTGTATTGCCAGTTTCATTCTTATCCAAAGCGGAGATTCGCAATTGGCCTATCATTGGCACACTTGCAGCCAAAGCAGGTACTCTATTTATCCATCGTGGCTCTAAAAATGGTGCAGCAGAAGCTGTTGAATTAGTGAAAGTCAAATTACATGCAGGTCATAGCGTAGCTTCTTTTCCAGAAGCGAAAACTACTGAAGGCACATCCGTGCAGATGTTTCATGCTCGATTATTTGCAGCAGCTATAGAAACTGAAACTTCTATACAGCCTGTGGCCTTGCGCTATCCACCATCAGATAATCACTCCACAGCAAGAATTGACCCAATTATTCCCTATGTAGAAGGGCCAAATTTAATTCAACATGCTTTTAGAATTATGTGCGCGAAACGCACCATTGCGGAAGTTACTTTTTGTGATCCTCTTGAAACCGAAGATCAACTTAGAAAAGACCTTGCGCAATCAGCAAGATATGCGATTGCACAAGTCGTTGAAGCTTAACCCCAAATCTATTCCAGATAATTTTATCTTAGCCTAACGTTAACCTAATGCTTGCATCGCAGCGTCATAATCAGGCTCATCTGCTATTTCACTTACTAGTTCTGCATGCACTACAGAATTATCCTGATCCAATACCATTAATGCACGTGCAGTAATTCCTGCTAAAGGACCATCCTCTATCAACACTCCATAATCACTTGAAAACTCTTTTGAGCGCATAACGGAAAGAGGAATTACATTCTCAACACCTTCTGCACCACAAAAACGTGACATAGCAAATGGTAAATCTGCTGCCACCACCAAGATCACAGTATCTTCATGATCTTTTGCATAGTCATTAAATTTTTTTGTAGACGTTGCACACACAGGTGTATCCAAACTTGGAACAATACTAATAAGTTTTTTCTTGCCTGGAAAAGATGAGAGCGATACGTTTTCTAAATCCTTATTGACCAACACAAAGTCTGGTGCTGTTGAACCTATTTCAGGAAGACTCCCATTTGTGTGTATCTCATTTCCTTGCAAAGTAATTTTTGCCATTATTTTTTCTCCGAAATATTCTGCGTTATGGCTTATCTAATATTTTTCTTATACTATTTTCTAGTGCTTAATAATTAAACACTACGCCCCAACTAAAGAATCATATTGGCTTGCATTCAACAAACTGTCAATTGAAGATTTATCCAAAATTTCTACTCTACAAAGCCAGCCCGCTTCATAGGGTGATTCATTTAATGCTTCAGGAGAATCTACCAATTCCTCATTCACTTCAATAATTTTGCATTCAACTGGTGCAAGAATATCACTAGCAACCTTAACCGATTCCACTACTGCACAGGCTGCATCTGATTGATACTCATTCTCAATTTCTGGTAATTCAACATATACAATGTCGCCCAATTCTGTCTGCGCATACTCCGTTATACCTATAGTGGCTACATCATCAGTTTCCAACAACAACCAAATATGTTGCTCTGAATAAATACGATCATCAGGACTCTCGCTCATAATAAATTCTCAGATGTTTACTTAAATTTAAATTTTTCAAGGTATAATTATAAATAGTTTAACAAATTGTAATCGAATGTTTATTAGCCATTTTCTACTGCCAATTTTATGTATAAATTAATATTACTTACTACCCTCACACTACTTGTAGCCTGTAATCAAACACCCAAAGAATCTTTCATCACTGAAGGAGCATGGGTACGCGAAGGTCCGCCCAATGCAGGTGCATTAGCAGGATATGTAACCATTACCAACCATACCGACCAAGATAGAACCTTAGTATCGGCTAAAAGTGAGCAATTCAATGTAGTTGAGATTCATCGCACTATAGTTGAAAACGGTGTTGCTAAAATGCGCCGCCAAAAAGACCTACCAATCCCAGCGGGTGGTTCACTTGTATTGGAACCGGGTAGTTACCACTTAATGCTTATGACACCAAAATCTGCTTTTAAAGCCAATGATGAAGTTACGGTAACAGTTGCCTTAAAGTTAAATGATGATATTGAAGAGATTGATATCGTCATGCCAGTCAAAAAGCCGAATTCATAAGCAATAACCATATTAACTACAAGGCTAATATAACCATTACCCCCAAATAATACATTAGCGAGATTCTTAATTCGGTATCATCTCAGCTAACCGTAAAATATAATTTTATATTCATGCAGACCTAATTTATATCTGCGATATCTATTGGTACTAGTCTTGAACGATTTCTCGCAAGCGTTTTCCAAAGCGTTCCAACTCATTTTTCATTTAGACCCAGCCCTATTAGAAATTATTGGGCTGTCTTTACGTGTGAGTATGACTGCAGTCTTAATCGCCAGCATAATTGGCCTGCCATTAGGTGCTGCACTGGCTCTATACAAGTTTTATGGGCGTGGATTGGTTGTTGCGCTACTTAATGCCTTCATGGGATTACCGCCAGTTGTAGTCGGCCTTGTTGTGTATTTGATGTTGTCACGTTCTGGCCCATTTGGTGTCCTAGGATTATTATTCACCCCGACCGCAATGATAATTGCACAAGTCTGTTTAATTACTCCGATTATTGCTGCACTCACACGCCAAACTATCCTGGATGCAAACGTTGAATACCATGAGCAGTTACGCGCACTTGGGGCAAAAGCTTCTCGCATGATGAAAACACTTTTATGGGAAACACGTTTTAGCTTAATGACGGGTGTATTTGCAGGCTTTGGACGCGCCATTGCAGAAGTGGGTGCAGTATTAATTGTCGGCGGTAATATCAATCATGCCACACGTGTTATGACCACAGCCATTGCCTTGGAAACTCGTAAAGGTGATATTGAGCTCGCCCTTGCACTAGGTATTATATTAATTGCAATATCATTAATCGTTACATCAATTGTTATGAGTGCTAGACATGCTGCATACCAACATCATAACTAACATGAACAATATGGATGCACTGCCTTTGCAGATTAATAACCTGCAAATCACTAAAAATGGCAACGCATTACTTAATGATGTCTCGCTTACTATCAAGTCTAATGACATTACCGTCATTCTTGGCCCTAATGGTGCTGGCAAAAGTCTACTACTACGCACCGCACATGGCCTAGAGTTCCCCAATCAAGGCACATTACACTGGAATTCAACCACACCAAAACCTCAAAATTCTTGGCGTGCTTATATATTTCAAAAACCAGTGTTATTACGTCGCAGTGTACGTGCAAACCTAGAGTATGTGTTGTCATTGCATTGTATTAATAAAGCCGACTACTCATCATTGATTGATACCGCACTAGAACACACAGGCTTAAGTCAACTAGCTGACCGTAATGCACGGGTACTTTCTGGCGGCGAACAACAACGTTTGAACATTGCGCGTGCATGGGTATTGAAACCTAAAGTTATTCTGTTAGATGAACCAACAGCAGAGCTAGACCCCAATGGCACCGCATCGATTGAACATTTAATAAAAACTATTGCCCAAGAAGGTACCAAAATAATCATGTCAACACACGATCTAGGCCAGGCACATAGATTAGCCAACGACATATTATTTTTACATCAAGGAAAATTAGTCGAGCATACCACTGCAAAAATATTTTTTGAAAAACCACAAAGCAAAACTGCACAAAACTTTATCGCTGGAAAATTATTAAATGGAGATTAAATAACAATGTGTAGAATATTTATTACCCTGCTATTTCTCATTTCTATCAGCAGTGCTAATGCAAATGAAGAATCGTTTATCACGCTTTCTTCAACTACTTCTACGGATAACTCAGGCCTGTTGGAATACTTGATCCCAAAATTCAAAGAAAAATCAGGTATCAATGTTCGTGTAATTGCGGTAGGAACAGGTCGAGCGCTTCAGTTAGGTAAGCGCGGCGATGCTGATGCAGTACTAGTGCATCACAAGACCTCTGAAGAACAATTTGTAGAAAATGGTTTTGGAATAGACCGACGCGACGTCATGTACAACGATTATGTGATTGTTGGCCCTAGAAAAGACCCAGCCAATATTCAATATATTAAACATGCAGCAGAAGCCTTTAAACTAATCAGCCAAAACAAAGTTCCTTTTATTTCTCGTGGAGATGATAGCGGTACGCATAAAAAAGAATTAGAACTATGGACACTTGCATCGGTAGATGCACAAAAACATAGTGGAGACTGGTACCGTGAAGCCGGCGCAGGCATGGGTACCACACTAAATATTGCCAATGGTATGGATGCATATACCCTCACCGATCGAGGCACGTGGTTATCTTTTAAAAACCGTGATGAATTAGCTTTATTATTTGAAAATGATCCACCGTTATTTAATCAATATGGCATCATCCTGGTTAACCCAGAACGCCATGAACATATAAAATATCAAGAAGCTAAACAGTTTTCAGACTGGTTGATTTCCAAAGAAGGCCAACAAGCAATTGCTGAATTTTCTTTAAAAGGAAAGCAGCTATTTTTTCCTAACGCTCAGCGAGAAATTGCTACATTTGAAACAGAGTAAGATATAGTTTCATTTAACAGCACAACATCATCCAGGACATCTCATTTAGTAACTGAGCACAAAATGGACATAAACGAAATCATTACAATGCTTGCCTATGTGCCGGCCTGGGTTTGGGTTATTGGCGCAATCATCTTTTACGTAATGATATTTGGCGATCGGAAACTCTGGGAATTAGAAGTGAAGTTCCCAAATCAACACGGTGTAGGGCGTGGCGAAATAGAGTTTGAATGCTTAAAAAAGAAAGGCACCTCCATAGAAGTTGAATTTAATTTAGAAGACCTATTCAAACAGAAAACTATTGAGATCTATTTAAATAATCGTCTTGTTTACACAGTTCATGCCGTCAAGAATAATGGTGCGAGAATTTTTATTAAAGAGAAAATTGATATTCAAAAACCCAATGAAGGTGACAAAGTTTTAGTTAACATTGATGGGCAGAAACAATTTGAAGGTGTTTTGGTTCGAGACTAATTCTCAAAAAATCTACAATGCCTAAAATAAGTATAAATACAAAATATATAAGGAAACATTATGGCGCGTGATTCCTCACCATATTCTGCACCTGAAAGTGACGTACAAACAAATCGTGATAATTTTCATGAGGTACATCCCGCTGGAAATTGGAAGCGCTTCAGCAATTACCTAATTGACTACATCGCGATATATTTCTTTTCAATGATCGTCGGCGTGGCAATCGTACTATTATCCGGAGAAACAGGTATACAACGTCTAGAAAGCATAACGCCTATAGAAGAAATTGCCTTAGGCTTTATTGTTTACTCTTCATACTATTTATTATTTGAATTTTACACAGGCAAGACCATAGGTAAGTTCATAACCGGTACTCGAGTCGTCAATGAGCACGGCGGCAAACCCACATTCAATCAAATACTTGGTCGCTCATTGAGTAGACTCATTCCATTTGAACCTCTTTCATTTTTTGGTGCATCAGGGCGTGGTTGGCATGATCGGTTCTCTAAAACCTATGTAGTAGAAACACATACCAGCGGCCTTGAAGCATAGAAGCAAACTAAATATTTATAAAACCATAAATATTCCCAAGCATTTTCCAAACATTCCTAATGTATAATGAGATGAACGTTTCATTAATAGACAAACAGATAACCCTTTAAAAGGTATGGCATGAAATATTTTATAACTACAATTTTTCTTTTTGCGATGTTATCAAGCAACGTTTTAGCTGAACCTAACATCGAGAAATATAAAGAAAATTATGCGAAACAACTCATCCCTTTACTAAAAGAACGCATGGGCACTGAATTAGACATGCAATCAGAAGCCGATGCAAATGAGCATGTTTCAACTCTTGCCAACAGAATGGCAAACTGCCAATTGGTCGCGATAGAAAATTACCCACAAAAATATCAAGACGCTTCTATTATTCCCGTCGCAAATGGAGTCGACCTCAAAAAAGCTAACAAT
>JBGCDX010000096.1:0-8287 GCA_045105815.1 Gammaproteobacteria bacterium | reverse complement strand
TTTAACTGCATTTCTGACATGATCAACATGCCAGTACCTATTATTACTGATAAATCAAAAATTGCTCCAGGAGTGAAATCTATTCCTAACTTCAATGCCACGATTCTTGTGGTTGAAGATAACAATGCAAACCAACAAGTAGCACAAGCTATGTTGGAAAGGCTTGGTTGCAGATGTTCAATTGCAAACAACGGAATTGAAGCATTAAAGCTGTTAGAACTTGCTAAGTACGACGCTATTTTTATGGACTGTAATATGCCAGAAATGGATGGTTACGAAACCACTGGTAAGGTTCGACAACTAGAGTCTGAGGTATCACAGATCCCTATTATTGCCATGACTGCAAACGTACTAAAGGGAGACCGTGAGAAGTGTATTCAGGCAGGTATGAATGACTACACAAGAAAGCCATTAAAACTTGAAATGTTGGTAGAAAAGCTTGAACGTTGGATTGATCCCATGCCGCAAGCTAAGGACGTTGGGTTGGATACAGATACCAATTTAACGTTGACAGAGTACATTGCAGCTACTCAGATAGGAATGGCTGTAGAAGACTCTGGTGCGATAGATGCAGGGATGGTTGAAACATTGCGTGAAAATGTCGGTGATGGTTTTAACGATATGGTGCAAGTATTTATAGATGACATGGAAATTCTATTGCGAGCACTAGAAAAGAGTGTTCAAGAAAATGATTCGAGTTCGTTACGACATTATGCGCATAGTATTAAAGGCAGTAGTTCCAACTTTGGGGCTGCAAAATTAGTGCATCTTGCAAAACAACTAGAAGCCATAGGTAGAAATGATTCTGTAGAAGGTGCGCATGATTTGGTGCAAGCCATATTCCCACAAGCTGCATTGGTAATTAGTGATCTAAGAAAAGAAATTAATTTTGCAAAAGAAGATACGCTGTTAATGCAAACGGCCACTGAAAAGATTTTGATTGCAGATGATGACCGTAGTATGCGTGTAGCGTTACAGAATGTTTTGGTTTCAGATGGCTATGAAATTGAATCTGTTGCAGATGGTGTAGAAGCGGTTAAGCGTTGTGAAAATAGCATGCCGGGTCTAATTTTGATTGATGCGTTGATGCCTAATTTAAATGGCTTTGATGCATGCAAGAAAATTCGCATGCTTAAGGGCGGTAAGCATGTGCCTATATTAATCGTAACGGCACTTGAGGATGAAAAATCAATTGAAAGAGCCTTTGAGTCCGGGGCAACAGATTTTATTCCCAAACCAGTTCACTTTGCTGTAATGCGTCAACGTGTATCCAGATTGCTTAAAGCAAGTCGTGCAGAAGTGCATGTCCGCGAGCTGGCCTATAACGATTCACTTACAGGTTTGCCAAATCGGACAATGTTCATTGATCAAATGAATAAGATGATTAAGAAGGTGCGAACACAATCTCAAATGTTGGCGGTGCTGTTTCTAGATCTGGATCGCTTTAAGTACGTTAATGACACGCTAGGGCATAGCGTTGGTGACATGTTGCTGAAACAAGTTGCAGAAAGAATTCTAAGTTGTGTTCGCTCGGCAGATACTGTTTCGCGTTTAGGTGGGGATGAGTTCACCTTAGCGTTAGATGGAATTGAAGATCGTGGAGTGGTGGCGAACATTGCAGATAAAGTCTGTAGGAAATTAGGTGAGCCTTATTTCTTTGGTGGTAAAGACATATATGTAACCGCAAGTATTGGTATATCTATACACCCAGAAGATGGTGTGAATGTTGGCGAATTAATGAAGCGTGCTGACACAGCGATGTTTAAAGCTAAAGAGCGTGGAGGAAGCTTCTTATTTTACGAGCCTGAAATGGAAGCGGTGGTAACGAATAAAGTTGAGATAGAACAAGATTTACGTCAATCATTAGATCGTGAAGAATTAGATGTTTACTATCAACCGAAATATGATCTGCAAACTTCTAAGGTTATGGGGATTGAAGCACTAGTGCGATGGAATCATCCTGAAAAAGGTTTGGTAGGGCCAAATGATTTTATTCCGCTTGCAGAAGAAACAGGATTGATATCGGAACTGGGTTTGTGGGTATTAATTACTTCCTGTGTACAGGCAAAATCTTGGATTGATAAAGGTCATACACCGATACCGGTTTCTGTAAATCTGTCGGGTAGACAGCTTGAAAATGAAGAAATTATCGAGCAGGTGGCACATGTCTTAGATCAGTCAGGCTTAAGTTCGCAGTATTTAGAGTTAGAAATTACGGAAAGTATTATTATGAAACGGCCAGAAGAGGTCATTTTAATACTGCAACAATTAAAGAAGATGGGCGTTAAATTATCTATCGATGATTTTGGTACTGGTTACTCATCGCTTAACTACTTGCGTAAATTCCCGATTGATTTGCTAAAAATTGATAAGGCGTTTGTACGTGATATCGAAACGAATAATGAAGATCGTCTGATTGTTAAAGGCATCATCGCTTTAGCCAAAAGTTTAAATTTAGAAGTGCTTGCTGAAGGGGTTGAAACCGGTGAGCAGCAAAAACTACTTGAGGAGGAGGGCTGTGATTACATCCAAGGTTATTATATTGGTAAGCCAATGAAGGCCGAAGGATTTGAGCGTGAATTTCTGCAGAGAAACAAAAGTAACATCGAACAAATTTCCAACTATCGTAAATAATTATTTTGAATGATTTTTGATCATTTGGAATGAATTCCAGTAGATATCCTTCTTTTCTTGGAGGTTAATTCCAACGCCATGTTAAATAACCATATTTATCATAAGGTCTTGTTGGTTAAATAGTGATACCTTGAGCACAAATACGGTGCACATACTTGCTTAGTATTCATCCTAAATGTAAGTGTTATTTTCAATAATCATTCATTGGTATATATATACTTAGCTTACACAAAGGCTTGCAAAGTATTGGTTTGCTAGTGTAGTTTAGCGTTCTTGTCGGATGCCCACGTAGGGCAGCTGGCTACCAAGCGGCATAACAACAATTATAAGAATACTGGCGCACTTTACTTACACTTTTTAAACTAGGTACTGGCAGTGTGGTTTGGAGCAAATTGCTCAAACTAAAGTAATAGCACAACTATAGTTATTACTTATAAAACTGTTCGATAAATATTATAATATTTGCCAGTAACGGATGGAGCGATAGGGGTTTGAATTTTTAGCATGGAAACATTTCCTAGTCTTTTTTTACAGCAAGCTAGAACCAGGTCTTCTGATTCTGCAATTAGGTTTAAACATCATGGATTGTGGAAGTCATGGACATGGAGCGAAGCAGAAAGTGTAGTTAAAGAACTGGCATGTGGCTTAGCCGCAAAAGGCTTAAAGCCAAATGAAAAGGTTGCCATTATTGGTAACAATATTCCTGACTTATATTTTGCAATGATTGCTGTGCAATGTTTAGGTTCCGTGCCTGTCCCGATTCATCCAGATTCAAATACCAAAGAACTTGTATCGTTTCTAAATAATTGCGAAGCAAAATTTGCAATGGTTCAAGATCAACAACAAGTTGATGCGTTGTATGGCGTAATTAAGCAATGTGATAATTTGCATGAAGTGATCTATAGCGGTGAGCGCGGAATGCGCGAATATGATCATACTCATTTAAGTAGTTTCGAAGAATTAGCTGATGATGGCAAAAAGTTTTCACAAGAACATGTAAGTTTTTTTGACGACGTCACCTCCAAGGTGTCTCAAGACACTGATGCTTTTATTCTTTACACCGCAGGTACTTCTGGTACTCCACGCGGCGCAGTTCATACACATGGCAGTTTAGTTAACACCGCCACTGCTTTTGCAAGTCAAGAGAAGATTACCCAAGATGAGCAAGTGCTAGCCTTCTTGCCATTGTCATATGCGGCAAACGCGCTGTTCACATACACGCTTTGGTTATTAAAAGGATTCACAATTAACTGTCCTGAAAGTAATGACACAGTGATGTCAGACTTGCGGGAAATTGGTCCAACCTTGTTATATGCACCCCCACATTTTTATAAGCAGCTTTATTCGGAAATTGTTGCACGTGCTCAAAGATCAAACACAAAGAAATTTGACATGTGGTTTAAATATGCAAGACAAAATCGTGAAAGTTTATTAAACGGTAATGCAAATGCTGGTGGGGGACTTAATTCCATTATTGGGAATTTGATGATGTTCTCGCCTTTAAAGAACGTCTATGGTTTATCACATATAAAGACGGCATATGCAGGTGGTGATGTTATCAGCGCTGAATTATTTAATTTTTTCCGTGGCATAGGTGTGAATCTTAAAAAATGTTATGGAACAGCAGAAGCGGCTGGTTTTATTTGTGTGCAAAGCGCTGAGCAAGCAGATAGTGCAGCAGGTGAAGACACTATGGGCACGCCATTAGCGGGTGTTGAAATTAAACAATTAGCAGATGGTGAAATAGCGTTTAAAGGCACTAATTCATTCCGAGAATATTATCGTGATATGAATGCAACCGCTGAAACGATAGATTCTGATGGTTGGATTAAAACGGGTGATTTGGGAGATATTGACGCACAAGGTGCACTGAAAATTACGGATCGTGTAGATTCGGTAGGTAAATTTAGCAGTGGTGATATGTTTGTTCCACATAGAATTGAAGCTGCACTTAAATCATCACCATATATACAAGAAGCAGTTGCTGTCGGTGAAGGCCAAGATTCTATTGCAGCCTTTATTGTTATCGATGGTGTTTCTGTAGGTAGCTGGGCAGAAGTTAATAATATTCGATTCGCGGGATATCGTGACTTAGCTATGCAGCAAGAGGTTTATGATCTTGTAAAGAAAGCAGTAGAAGAAGTGAATGCAAACATTCGTCAATCTGATGGTTCAAATTGTCCACCAATTAAACGTTTTGTTGTCATGCATCGCGAATTCAATGTAGATCAAGGTGAGATAACACGTTCACGCAAGATTAAACGTGATGTTGTAATGGGAACGCATCAAGCATTGGTTAATGCAATGTACTCATCACAGAAAAGTGTCGAACTTAAAGATAGTACTAGTCAGACAGTTGCAGAACTCAAAATTGAGTCAGCATAGTTAGGTACCCAAGTTAGAAAGTTAAATTGTATTTACGAATAATCTAAATTAATTGCTGGAAATAATAAGTGAGTAACGGATTCAACGGAAAAGAGCCTCATATGGTGATCGAGAATATCGATCTTGCATTTGGAGGAACAAAAGCCATCACCGATATAAGTTTCACTGTATATAAAGGTGAAATTTGTGCTGTGATTGGGCCAAACGGTGCGGGAAAGAGTTCAATGCTGAACGTCATTAATGGCGTTTACATTCCACAGCAAGGCTCTATCACCTTCGAAGGTAAAAAGTTTGCCAAAATGAAGCCGCATTCAGCTGCGACAATGGGAATTGGCCGCACATTTCAAAACATTGCATTATTTTCAGGTATGTCTGTTGTTGAAAACATAATGACTGGCCGAAATTTAATGATGAAGTCTACCTTTATTGAAAATGCGTTAGGTATTGGACGAAGCAAAAAAGAAGAAATCATGCATAGAGAAGCATGTGAAGAAATTATTGATTTTCTCGGCTTGCAGTCTATTCGTAAAACACCGGTTTCGTCATTGTCATATGGTTTGCAAAAACGAGTTGAGCTTGGCCGTGCATTAGCTGCAGAACCAAAGATGTTGTTACTTGATGAGCCAATAGCCGGCATGAATATCGAAGAAAAATTGGATATGGCTTGTTTTATTCAAGAGATCAATCGCAACCGCGGCACCACTATTGTATTAATTGAGCATGATATGGGTGTAGTGATGGATGTGTCTGATCATGTGGTAGTAATGGATTACGGCGCAAAAATTGGTGATGGAACACCAGAAGAAGTAATGAGTAACCAAAAAGTAATTGATGCTTACTTAGGTGTAAGTCATGACGATTAGTATTCAACCTAAGATTGTAGTGTAGGAGGAAGTCTCGAGTGGAATTTTTAACAGGTCTATTGAGTATTTTTACAACGGAAGGAATTTTTTCTCCTTTTGGTGTAGAAACAGTGATAGCAGGTATGTTATCTGGAATTATGTACTCACTAGTTGGAATTGGATTTGTATTGATCTATAAATCTTCTGGCGTGTTTAATTTCGCACAAGGCACAATGCTTTTGTTTGCAGCACTTACGTTTGTAAGTCTGACCGAAAGACAAGTAAATCCCATCATTGCGTTTACCATCACTACGGTAGTAATGATCATTATGGGTATCATTATTGAACGCTATGTGATGCGGCCATTGGCTAACCAATCGCTATTATCGCTGTTTATGGCAACTGTGGGACTCAACTATTTCTTAGAAGGTTTGGCCCAGGGCACTTGGGATTCAGCCGTGCATGGTGTAGATCTAGGTATTCCTAGTGACCCTATCTTTTTGGCAGAACATTTCCCTGGCAACCCTTGGTTCGACATTATTATTAGTAAGTTTGACGGTTTTGCTGCTGCAGTCGCATTCTTTTTAGTGCTCGGTCTTTATTTATTCTTCCAATATACACGTACGGGTCTATCGCTTCGTGCGGTATCAGATGATCACTTAGCTGCGCAAGCAGTTGGTATTCCGCTATCTAAAATTTGGGCGATTGTATGGGCGGTAACAGGTGTAATCACCTTTATCGTTGGTTTGATATGGGCGGATCGATTGAGTGTTTCATTCACATTAACCGCAGCAGTGTTAAAAGGTCTTCCAGTTATATTGATTGGAGGTCTAACGTCTATTCCTGGTTGTATTATTGGCGGTCTTATTATTGGGGCGAGCGAAAAAATTGGTGAAATATATTTTGCTCCAATCCTTGGTGGGCAAGGTATTGAGCACTGGTGGGCATATTTAACTGCACTTGTGTTTATTCTTATTCGACCTACCGGAATTTTCGGTGAGCGTGAGATCGAACGTATTTAGTCTCATGGCTAATCAATAGTTTAAAAATTTTAAAAGAATACTAAGTAGAGAATTTATAAATGTATTACCGAGAAACCGGACAAACCGTAAAGAACTATTCTGAAGATCGTCGCATGGTTCCATTGCGAGAAGATCGATGGATTATGTGGGCATTTCTGGCTGTAATGTTTATTGGTGTGCCGATTTTTGCAAATGACTACGTACTAAGTGCAATTTTCATTCCTATGATGGTGCTGGGTATTGCATCGCTTGGTTTAAATATTGCTACAGGATATACCGGACAGTTATCACTCGGTACAGCAGGATTCATGTGTTTTGGTGCCTTTACCGCCTTTAACTTGTTGTTTCGCGTTGAATGGATGAATGTTTGGCTGGCGTTTTTATTGTCAGGAGTGGTTGCGGGCCTTGTAGGTATTATTTTCGGATTGCCAAGTTTGCGTATTAAAGGCTTCTACTTGTTGGTATCGACCTTATGCGCACAATTCTTTGCTGAATGGTTTTTTAATGCTTACCCATGGTTCTTAAATAATAGTACTTCTGGTGTAGCGGCATTACCTCCATTCCATTACCGATTCTTACCATTCCAAGAGCAGATATTTGATTTCTTTGGTTGGGAAAAAGACTATAACGCTTATATTTGGCGTTACTTCATTGCTCTTATAACAACCGTGCTTCTAGCGTTGGCATGTAAAAACATGGTGCGTAGCTCAACTGGGCGAAATTGGATGGCGGTACGTGATATGGATATTGCCGCGAGCGTTATCGGTATTTCGGTTGGTAAAACAAAGCTTAATGCATTCTTTGTAAGTTGTTTTTACTGTGGAATAGCCGGCGCGATGTACTCATATTGTTATATCGGCAACCTAGATTTCATGATATTTAATTTAAGAAGATCATTCTTAATTATGTTTATGGTTATATTGGGTGGACTAGGCTCAATTCTCGGTTCGTTCTTAGGTGCCATATTTGTATACGGTTGGCCAATCTTGTTAACTAGAACTGCGGATGCAGTGTTTGGTGGCGGTACATTAGATACGGCCTTTATTGAAAACAATTCAAAAATTATTGTTGGTACATTTATTGTAGTTTTATTAATTTATCAACCAATGGGATTTGCAGGGTTATGGGATTCTGTTAAACACAAGTTAAGAATTTGGCCATTTAAAACATAATAATAAAAAAGATTTTTTGTGGCTGTTTTTTATAAACAGTTATAAGAAAGTAAGTAGCTTGCGCAAGCTATTTTAAAATAAGTAAAACTCTTAGGAGGAGTACACATGAAAATAAAACTATTAACGTTAGTGGTAGCATTAGGATCGATGCTAGCCGTAGGTACTACTACAGTACAAGCGGAAGACACCATGTACGTACCGATTCCAAGCTACCGTGTAGGACCATATGCGG
>JBGCDX010000095.1:0-3842 GCA_045105815.1 Gammaproteobacteria bacterium | reverse complement strand
CTTTCTGTTGACGGTAATCCATCTAGGAAATCCTCATCATCAAAGCCGACATGGCTATCTAATACTTCTTCATCATCTGTAGCTTCGGATAACACGGGAGGTTGCTTACTACTTTTTCTGGGTTTCTTTTCTACTGGTTCTTTGTCGGGGAAGACAAGCTGATCACTACTATCACTAACGCTTTTAACACCGCCACCAAAGTTAATTTGCCATTCAAGATTGCCGCGAGAATCAGCATTACCAAGTGCATCATCGAGGGAAATTCTTTCACTTTTATATAAGTCATAAAGAGATTGGTCAAAGGTTTGCATGCCTGAAGCGGCACCTTTTTCCATGATCGGTTTAATTTCGCCAACACTACCGCGCTTAATAAGTTCAGAAACATAAGGTGTGTTGATTAATACTTCAACAGCAGGAACACGACCCCCTTCTACATCTGGTATTAAACGTTGCGCCACAATGCCACGCAGGTTTAAAGATAAATCCATTAAGATTTGTGATTTACCCTCGGGTGGAAAAAAGTTAACAATACGATCTAAAGCTTGGTTAGCATTCACCGCGTGCAGTGTTGTGAGACATAAATGACCTGTATCTGCATACGTAATGGCAGCTTCCATGGTTTGTTTATCACGCACCTCACCTATCATGATGAGATCAGGTGCTTCACGCATCGCTTCACGCAATGCATTTTCATATGAAAGAGTATCTAAGCCAACTTCACGTTGGCCAATAATTGATTTTTTATGGCTAAACGCATATTCAATGGGGTCTTCAATAGTAAGTATATGACCGGTCGCTTCATTATTACGATGCTCAATCATCGAAGCCAAGGAAGTAGATTTACCTGAACCGGTAGAGCCCACCATCAACACTAAGCCATTTTTTTGCATGACTAATTTTTTAAGAATAGATGGTAGACCAAGGTCTTCCATTTCTGGAATGTCGCCTTTGATATATCGAATCACCATGGATATTTCACCACGCTGATAATAAGCATTTACACGAAAACGCCCTGCTCCGGCAACTGAAATACCAAGGTTCATTTCCTTGGTCATTTCAAATTCTTGAATTTGTTGGTCATCCATAATGCTGTAAGCAATCTTCTTGACCACTCCGGGCTCAAGCACATTCCTACTTACACGTCGCGTGACACCTTCAACCTTTGTACATACCGGCGCACCTGTTGTAAAAAACAGGTCGGAAGCATTTTGCTCCACCATTAATTTTAAATAAGGATCTATATTCATACTAAATTTAGTGTCTAAGCATCATTATAGCCACTTATCCAAGGTTTGCCCGTTTCACTGGGGCAATTAATCCTGCATCATCATCGGTTTCTTCAACCATTAAGCCTGCCGTACCATCCAGTAAGTCTTGATCTTTTGAGTCTTTACTATCCAACTTTAATCTCAAGCGTAAATCATTGACAGAGTCTGCATTCCGTAAACCATCTTCCATCGTAATTAGGCCCGCTTCAATGAGATGGAATAAATGCTGGTCAAATGTCTGCATTCCCAGTTCATTAGACTTAGCAATCAACGCTTTCATCTCATGCACTTGGCCTTTAAATATCAGATCGGCCATTAACGGTGTATTCAGTAGAATCTCTACTGCAGGAACGCGCCCTTCTTCACCCTTTATTGGAAGTAATCTTTGTGAAATTACTGACTTCAAGTTTAATGACAAATCCATTAACAATTGATCACGGCGTTCATCAGGGAAAAAGTTGATGATGCGGTCTAAAGCTTGGTTTGTGCTATTCGCATGCAAGGTAGACAAACATAAGTGACCTGTTTCTGCAAAAGCAATGGCATGTTCCATGGTCTCTCGATCTCGTATCTCACCAATCAAAATTACATCCGGTGCTTGCCGTAAAGTATTTTTAAGTGCGATATCATAATCTTCAGTATCCACACCTACTTCACGTTGCGTAATAATGCAATTCTTATGCTTATGCACAAATTCAATTGGGTCTTCAATCGTTACAATATGCCCAAAGCTATTCTCATTTCGATAACCGACCATCGCTGCTAATGAAGTTGACTTACCACTTCCTGTTCCACCTACAAATATAACCAGACCACGCTTCGTCATCGAAATGTCACGCAATACGGGCGGCAGTTGTAATGTTTCAAATTTAGGAATCTCTGAATTAATCACACGCAGCACCATGCCGGGGCTTCCACGTTGAGCGAATGCATTGACACGAAAACGAGAAACATTAGGCAAGCTAATGGCAAAGTTACACTCTTGTGTCTCTTCATACTCTCTTGATTGTTTGTCATTCATGATTGAACGTACTAACACTTGCACATGACTCATGGTTAAAGGCTGATTAGTCACTGGCATCATTTTTCCATCAATTTTCATTGAAGGAGGTGCGCCAACCGTTACAAATAAATCTGAGCCACCCTTTGTTAACAGGTTGCGCAGCAGATCATGCATAAAACTTATAGCCTTATCTCTATCCATTATTAATTCCTTTACCTACAATCCTTACTAATTTAAATTTATCTTTATAAATTTTGTGTGTGCGTCAGCTCTAAAAATCTGCTTTATGTTCTGCTTTACGTCGTGCTTCTTCTCGCGAAATCAATCCTTTACCAAGGATTTCCTGCAAGTTTTGATCCAATGTTTGCATACCCACACTGTTACCAGTTTGAATAGCTGAATACATTTGTGCCACTTTGTCTTCGTTAATCAAATTTCGAATGGCTGGTGTTCCAATTAATATTTCATGGGCCGCCACACGACCGCCGCCAATTTTTCGACATAATGTTTGTGAAATAACAGCTCGTAATGAAGCCGCCAACATAGAGCGCACCATATCTTTCTCCGCACCCGGGAATACATCAATAATACGATCGATGGTTTTAGATGCTGAGCTGGTATGCAATGTACCCAACACTAAGTGCCCGGTTTCTGCTGCAGTCAGTGCAAGTCGAATGGTCTCTAAGTCTCGAAGCTCACCTACGAGAATCGTATCTGGGTCTTCACGTAATGCTGAACGTAACGCTTCGTTAAAACCTAATGTGTCACGATGAACCTCACGCTGATTCACCAAACTTTTTTTACTTTCATGTACAAATTCGATTGGATCTTCAATGGTAAGAATATGACTATATTCATTATCATTTTTATGATCCATCATGGCGGCTAAGGTTGTTGATTTACCTGAACCCGTTGGGCCAGTAACTAAAACCAAGCCACGAGGATAACTAGCAATTTCTGAAAAAATATTCGGACAGTCTAAATCTTCAAGTGTGAGGATTTTACTAGGGATGGTTCTGAATACCGCACCTGCACCACGATTTTGAATAAATGCATTAACTCGAAATCGTGCTAGCCCTGGAATTTCAAAAGAGAAGTCTGTTTCTAGAAATTCTTCATAATCTTTACGTTGTTTATCGTTCATGATGTCGTACACCATTTCATGAACTTGGCTATGCTCCATTGCAGGAACATTAATACGTCTAACATCACCGTCGACACGAATCATCGGCGGCACTCCTGCAGAGAGATGTAAATCTGAAGCGCCATTTTTTACGCTAAATGCAAGTAACTGCGAAATGTCCACGAATACTCCTTAATATCAAACTAGGTTAATAGATACACCATGGATTAACCCTACTCACCTCAGTCAGTTAGAGGGGAGCTTAGCCCTGGGTTGAGTATCTAATATCCCTAGTTTTGATCGAATAATGAGTGCGTGTATTTGATTCTCGACAAGCCGCTTCATTAATACGACTAAATGGCCAGATAACTAGCCATTGGAGCATTCTCATGCTAAAAAACTGAGGGAAATTGAGTTACTTATGCAATTTCACTCAGATAGGCAAATC
>JBGCDX010000094.1:0-14409 GCA_045105815.1 Gammaproteobacteria bacterium | reverse complement strand
GATTTCATATCGGCTGCGCCACGCCCAAATAACTTTCCGTCACGAATAGTGGGTGTGAAGGGTGGTGAGTCCCACTCTGCTTCGGGACCGGAGGGCACTACATCAGTGTGGCCAGCAAAAACAATTAAAGGGGATGCGTCTCCACGTCGTAGCCATAAGTTAGTAACATCTTCGAACTGCATAACGTCAGCGTTAAAGTCTGATGGCTTTAAATAATCGCTTATAATCGATTGGCAGCCAGCGTCTTCGGGTGTAACGGAAGCCTGAGATATTAAGAGTTTGGCTAAATCTAATGTAGCTGACATGGGTGGTTAAGTGTAATGTTGGTTAAATAATTTTTCATCAAAACCTACGGTCATGGTCTTGTTTGTTTGGATTACGGGGCGTTTGATTAATGTTGGGTGTTGATGCATTAAGGTTATTGCTTTAGTTTTGGTGAGGTTTGACCGATCTGTTTGACTTAGCTCCTCCTCGCTTAATTCTTTCCAGGTTCTACTGCGTTTGTTCAGTAGGGTTTCCCACTTCACTTCATTGCACCATTCGCTTAATTGCTTTTTGGTGATGCCTAGTTTTTTATAATCGTGAAATTTAAACTCAATTCCACGATTATTTAGCCATTTTTGTGACTTTTTAACTTGATCACAATTGGGAATACCAAAAACTTTCAGCATGCGAATGAGTTGAGCGCTAATCGATCGTTCTTAATAGTTCGTTAATGCCTACTTTGCTGCGTGTTTTTTCATCTACTTGCTTGACGATTACTGCACAATAAAGACTATATGTGCCATCTTTTGAAGGAAGGTTGCCTGAAACTACAACTGATCCTGCAGGGATTCGTCCATAGCTTACTTCACCGGTTTCACGATTAAAGATTTTTGTGCTTTGGCCAATGTATACACCCATTGAGATGACCGCACCTTCTTCAACAATTACACCTTCAACAATTTCAGAACGAGCACCAATAAAACAGTTATCTTCAATAATAGTCGGGGTGGCTTGCAATGGCTCTAATACACCGCCGATGCCAACACCACCAGAAAGGTGAACGTTTTTGCCAATTTGTGCGCATGAGCCTACAGTTACCCAAGTGTCGACCATGGTACCGGTGTCTACATAAGCGCCAATGTTTACATAGCTTGGCATTAAAATAGCGTCTGGTGCAATGTATGCGCCGCGCCTTACCATTGCGCCAGGTACAATTCTGGCGCCTTGTTTAATGATTTCGTCAGCGCTCATTTGTGAAAATTTGGTGGGCACCTTGTCGTAATATTTAGTCACACCTGCATCGATTATTTCGTTTTCATTCATGCGAAATGAAAGTAGCACAGCTTTTTTGATCCACTCGTTAGTGATCCAGTCATTACCCTTTTTTTCAGCAACTCGTATCTCACCTGTATCCACTTGCTTTAATGTGGACTCAACCGCTTTACGTACTACTGGGTCGGTGTTTGTGGGGGTGATGTCTGCGCGCTTCTCAAACGCTGCTTCAATTATATTTTTTGTGACATCATTTGATTGGTCTGACATGGGGGCTCCTGCAATGCTATAGGTTTATAAGTCGTTGATTAAATCTCTGATTCTTGTTGCCGCTTCAATGCATTCTGATAGTTCGGCAACCAGCGCTAAGCGTACACGTTTTTGGCCTGGGTTATAACCATTAACCGTTCTAGCGAGGTAGCTTCCGGGGAGAGTAAGTACGTTTTTATTTGAATATAGTAATTTACAGAATTGAACTTCATCGATGGGTAGTATGGGCCACAGATAAAATCCTGCATCAGGTTTTTGGCATGGTAATACGGGCTGAAGAATATCAAGCACGGCATTAAATTTATCCGCGTATTTTTGTCGATTTGATTCCACATGTGATTCATCCGACCAGGCTGCAACACTTGCTGCTTGCGTGGGGAGTGGCATAGCGCAACCATGGTAGGTGCGGTAGCTAAAGAATTGCTCAATTAATATATTAGAGCCGGCAACAAATCCTGAGCGCAATCCTGGTGCATTGGATCGTTTAGACAGGCTATAAAATGCCATGCAATTTTGGAAAGCTTCGTTGCCCATTTCTTGGGCATGATGAAGCAACCCATTGGGAGGAGTGGCGTTAGGAGAATAAATTTCTGAATAGCATTCGTCGGATGCGATGACAAATTGGTGTCTGATTGAATACTCAATTAACTTTTTTAACGTATTTGCTGGGGCTACTTCGCCGGTTGGATTGCCTGGTGTGCATATATAAAAAAGTTGACAGCGATTCCAAATTTCATCTCCAATATTCCAAAGCGCAGGAATGTCTCCATCTACTACTGTACAGTCATAGTAAATAGGTTCAGCTCCTGCGAGTAATGCCGCACCTTCATAAATTTGGTAGAACGGATTGGGTATTAATACTACTGGCTTACTAGAAGAGTCAATTACACATTGCGCAAAAGCAAATAATGCTTCACGAGTTCCGTTTACAGGTAATACGTTATTTTTACTGTCTACGTTCTTTTCATCTAATTGAAATCGATTTCTGATCCAGTTTGCACAGGCATTTCGCAGTGCATCTGTTCCTCGGGTGGTTGGGTATTTTGATAGTCCATCAATATTTTTGCTTAGTGTATCTTTGATTATTTCTGGTGTGGGGTGCTTGGGTTCACCAATGGCTAGTGAGACACTCTTTAGTTGTGTGTTCGGTTCTATTTGAGAGATGAGTTTAGTCAGTTTCTCAAATGGGTAAGGTTGTAGTTTGGTAAGATCTGGATTCATTTGAAAAGTTAGTGGTTTATACTTCTAGCGCTACCTGTTTGGGTTGTTGTATATATCCTAATATAACGGTTCTTAGTTTTTCTTGATGTGCTTTGTCTAATGGCTGGTAATCTAAATTACTTATATGAAATAGATTGTGTACACGTTCACCTAATCTAGAAATGCGTGCATTGTGTATAGCGATGCCGCTGTCTACAAATGCGTTGCCGAGGCCTGCAAGAAAACCCGGGAAGTCGGGTGCCTTGATTTCCATGGTTGTATAATTATTTACAGTGCTAACATCAAAATAGATTTCGACGGGTATGCGCAATTCACGGATTTGCCTTGGTAAGGTCTGATTGGTGCTAAGTTTAATTTCTTCGGGATGTTCTAATGCATATGTAAGTTCTTTTTTAACTAATTCGCATTGTTTTTTGTCATTGATGGCCTTTTCATTAGCATCTAAGACTAGGAACGTGTCGAGCGCATGACCTTTGTTAGAGGTAATCACTCTAGCGTGAACAATAGATAGTCTTAGTCTCGTTAGGGTCGAAGTAATATGCGCAAACAGATAGTTCCTATCATTACAGTAAACGAAAATTTCAGTAGCACCTCTGGCACTGTATTGATGAATGTTTACGACTACATTGCTATTTTCTCTGTGGTTCAAGATAGCTGTTGTATGTCGGACTATCTCTTCATCAGAATGGCGTAGGAAATAGTCATCTCCAAGTTCGTTCCAAAATATTAAGCAATTTTTTTCACTTAATTTTGTTTGTTGTAATAATTCCAAAGCTGATGATTTAACTTGACTAACCAGTTCGTCTCGATTGGTTGCTGAATCTACGTCTTGACGCAAATGCTCAGATGCTCTTCGATACAGTTCCGCTAGTAATGAGCTACGCCAACTATTCCATAGCTTGGGGTTTGTGCCCCGCATATCGGCAATCGTCAAGAGATATAAATAATTAAGCTTGGTTAAGTTTCCAACATTGTTAGCAAATTCTTTTATCACATAAGGATCATCGATATCTTGCTGCTGAGCAGTAACAGACATTACAAGATGGTTTCTAACTAACCATGCCACGATATTTGAATCTAGTGGGGATAAGCCATGTTGCAAACAAAAAGATCGAGCTTCTTCTTCGCCAAGCTCGGAATGGTCTCCGCCACGACCCTTTGCGATATCGTGAAATAATGCAGCTAAATATAGTAGTAATGCCTTTGGTGTTTGGATAAAGATATCGTGGTAAGTGGCAAGCTCTTTTTCGTTTGTATTTTTGCTGAATTCACAAGCATTCTCAAACACACGAAGCGTATGCTCTTCAACTGTATATATATGGAAGAGGTCAAACTGCATTCTGCCTGTGACTGCGTCGAAGCTTGGCCAGTATTTGCCTAATACACCAAGCTGCGCCATGCGTTTTAATTCACGATAGTTTGTTCCTATGCGATTAATGATAGCTATAAATGTATCGCAATTTAATTTGTTAGCTCTAAAGTCTTCATTTATTACATCTAAGCTTTCTATGATTAGTTTCTGTAATTGATCGCTAAGCCCAGTTAAATTTTCATGCTCTTGTAATAACTTAAACAATTCTAGTATTGCTGACGGGGATGTTTTAAATATATCAGCCTCTGATGCCTCAAGCAGGTTCGCACGTATTTGAAATCTTTCATTTATTGGCTTGGCTTTTCGTTTAAATAAGCCCGGGAATATAGTTGAGTGTAGTCGCTCTATTATAATTTCAGATAAGGTGGATAACTGATTACTAGTGCGGTAGAAGACTTGCATAAACTCTTCAACTCGCTGATTGCGGTTTTCATTTTTGTAGCCAAGTAGAGAGGCTACATCGTATTGATAATCGAACAATAAACGATCGTCACCACGTTGAACGTATAAATGTAATGCGAATCGTATTCTAGCTAAAACAGTATAAGCTTCTTGTAGTAGTGTTAACTCGCTATTGGATAAAAATTCTATTTCTGCTAGTTGCTCAAAGCTTTCTGTTTTGAAATGTCGATTGGTGAGCCAACGCAAAGTATGAATATCTCTTAGGCCTCCCGGGTTTTCTTTTACATTGGGTTCCAGATGATTGCCAGTGTCACCAAACTTTTTATGCCGATCATCAAGTTCTTGTTTTTTTTCTTTGAAGAATTTTTTGCTAGGCCAAATTTTGCTGTTATTGACGACATTGACTACTTTGGTGTGTAAGTCTTTGCTTCCTGCTAGGAAGTGATGCTCCATCAGGCTGGTTAAAACGGTAATATCTTTTTTAGATTCTTCAATGCAATCGTTAACAGTTCTTACTGATTGCGCGATATGTAAATTTATATCCCAAAGAAAAGTTAAGAATAATTCAATTTTTTGTTTTACGCTTTTATCGGCCGCATCATTTAGAACAATCATTATATCGATGTCTGATTCGGGGAATAGTTCTCGTCGCCCATAGCCACCAATGGCAATTAATGCTGCAGCTTCAATTGGTATATCAAAAATATTCCAAATATTTCTCAATAAGGCATCCATGATGCCTGTGTTGAGTGAAATGAGCTGATAAATATTTTGCTCAGTATTAAATTTCTGCTGAAGTAGATTTAATAATATGGGTCTAAAGTTTTTGAATTCTTCAATATCAAGTTGAGAAATATTTTCTTTTTGCAGAAATTGTAAGACAGGTGTATCTGGCTCAAGTGCCTCGTGGATATTTATATTGAGCATTATGTATTAGCTATCTTGAGTCTGGTAACTCATATAAGTGCAAACATAAAAGATATATGAATTTAAAAAGTTTCGTCACTACGCTTAGTTAATACCTCATAACCTTGTTCAGTAACTAAAATGGTATGCTCCCATTGCGCAGATAAACTGTGATCTTTGGTTACTACGGTCCAGCCGTCTGGTAGTAAGCGAACATTTCTTTTGCCAGCATTGATCATCGGTTCTATGGTAAATGTCATTCCAGGTTCAAGCTCCATGCCGGTGCCAGGTTTGCCATAGTGCAATACTTGTGGGTCTTCGTGAAAAGTGCGGCCAATACCGTGTCCACAGTATTCACGTACTACGGTGCAACGATTTTTTTCTGCAAAGCTCTGAATCTTGTGTCCAATATCACCAAGTTTGGCCCCAGGCTTCACTTCTTGGATGCCGATTTTCATTGCTTCATAGGTTAGATCTACAAGTCTATGCGCGAGGACTGGGGGTTTGCCTAAGATGAACATTTTGCTGGTGTCGCCATGAAATTCATCTTTAATTACTGTGATATCAATGTTTAGGATATCCCCATTTTTGAGAACGCGGTCCCCAGGAATACCATGACAAACTTGATGATTTACAGAAGTGCAGATTGATTTTGGGAATCCGCGATAATTAAGTGGTGCGGGTATCGCTTGTTGCTCATTTACGATGAACTCATGGCAGATTTGGTCTAACTCAAGGGTGCTAATACCTGCGGTTACATGGGTTCCAATCATTTCTAGCACATCTGCAGCAAGACGGCCCGCAACGCGCATTTTTTCGATCTCATCAGGTGTTTTTATGGTTACGCTCATAATTATAGTCAAATCCGGTTGACGCTATTGTGGGTAAAGTAATTGTATGGGTCTAAGTAATTGTTCTGAATTAGCAAACATGGTATAAATCGCCCGCGCTTAAGGCAAATGCCCTGAGCGTAAATAACTTTAAATCTACACGTATTATCGACACATATGGTCGGGTGCTCCTTGAGAGTTTCCATATGGGATATACGGAAGTATAAAACCCTATAGGAGTAATTATACAATGACTAGCGTTACTATGCGCCAAATGTTAGAAGCTGGCGTGCACTTCGGTCACCAGACCCGCTACTGGAACCCAAAAATGAGCCCTTACATTTTTGGAGAGCGTAATAAAATTCATATAATCAATCTCGAGAAAACGTTACCTATGTTTCTCGATGCTGCCACCTTCTTGGGTAAAATGGCTGCGAATCGCGGCAGAATATTATTTGTAGGTACAAAACGTTCTGCACGTGAAGCGGTTAAAGAAGAGGCGATTCGATGTGGTATGCCTTACGTTAATCATCGCTGGTTGGGTGGTATGTTAACGAACTTCAATACAGTAAAAAAATCAATTCAACGTTTGCATGATTTGGAACAAATGTTGAGTGGTGATGGGGTGGCGCGTTTAAATAAAAAGCAAATACTTTTGTTAAATCGCGAGCTAATTAAATTAGAGAGAAGTTTAGGTGGCATTAAGAATATGCCCTCTCTACCTGATGTTATGTTTGTAATTGATGTTGGTTATGAAGCCATAGCAATTAAAGAAGCAAATAAGTTAGGCATTCCGGTTGTTGCGGTGGTGGATACTAATTGTAAAGTTGATGGGGTGGATTACATTATTCCCGGGAATGATGACGCTATTCGTGCAATTAAGTTGTATGCCGCACACATTGCTGATGCTATTACAGAAGGTAAGGAAAGTGTTCGTGTAATGACTGGCAGTGGCAATGAAGATGACTTTGTTGAGGTTGACGAGTCTGGAAAGGTTGCAGAGAAAGAAGCCGCGTCAAAAAAGGTTAAACCAAAACAAAATGTAACAGTTAAGAAAAAAGCTGCAGCAAAGCTAGTGTCTGATGATACTGTTGTGGGTAATATTACAGATATAGAAGGTATTGGGCCTAAGTATGGTGATGCTCTATCTAAAGCTGGAATACCAACCGTTGAACAGTTGTTAGAGCAGTGCGCCTCGCAAAGTGCTCGTGAAAATATTGCTGAAACTACAGGTTTGAACCTTAAATCTCTTGAGCGGTGGGTGAAGATGAGTGATTTTTTCCGTTTAACTGGAGTTCAAGGGAATGAAGCTGAATTGCTTGAGGTGAGTGGCTATAACAATATGGCTGAACTTGCGTCAGCTGCAGCGGCTGATGTTTTGTCAAAATTACAAGCAACCAATACCGAGAAGTCTCTAGCGCCAAGTGTGCCAGAGGAGTCTGTGATTGAGTCTTGGATAAGCGAAGCAAAAACATTGCCAGCTAAATTGACTGACTAAATAAAAAATTCATAGCTTAATTTAATCAATAATCTGGAAGAAGTAATGCAAGTAACAGCAACTATGGTGAAAGAACTGCGTGAACGTACTGGCGCAGGAATGATGGAGTGCAAAAAAGCACTCACCGATGCAGGTGGTGACATGGATGCTGCGATAGAGCAAATGCGCAAATCCGGTCAAGCTAAAGCAGACAAAAAAGCAAGTCGTATTGCTGCAGAAGGAACCACTGCTATTGCAAATAATGGCAAGCAAGCTGCCATTATTGAGGTGAATTGCGAGACTGATTTCGTTGCTAAAGATGACAAGTTTCAAGCGTTCGCTGATCAGTTAGCGGCGTTAGTCTTAAGTAGTGAATTTGCTTCTGTAGATGAATTGAATTCCGCCACAATGCCTAACGACCAGACCGTTGAGCAAACACGTCTTGAGCTGGTTTCTAAAATTGGTGAAAACATTCAGGTTAGACGTTTTGAGAAGTTATCTAGTGCATCGAGTGTTGCTAGTTATTCGCATGGAAAGCGAATCAGTGTGTTGGTGGATCATACGGGAAATGATGAATTGGGTAAGGATGTCGCTATGCATGTTGCTGCAGCTAAGCCTTTATGTATCAGTGAGAAAGAAGTGCCTGTGGATCTTTTAGATAAGGAAAGAGATATTGCTAAAGCGCAGGCAGAGGATAGTGGCAAACCTGCAGAGATCATTGAGAAAATGGTTACAGGAAAGATTAATAAATATCTGAAAGAGAACACATTGCTTGGCCAAGTTTATATCAAGGACGATAGTCTTACAGTTGATAAATACCTGTCAGCCTCTAATGCGGCAGTAACAAAATTTATACGTTACGAAGTAGGTGAAGGAATTGAAAAGAGGTCGGAAAACTTTGCTGATGAGGTTCAAAAACAAATCGATGATTTGAAAGATAAGGGTTAAACTAACTCACCATTAAAAGGGGCCATGCCCCTTTTTTTATGTCTATAAATAAATACAATTAATTTTGATATGACAGATAAGAAGCCAGTTTATAAACGTATTTTGTTGAAGTTAAGTGGTGAGGCGCTGATGGGTAAATATGATTATGGTATTGACCCAGAGATTATTAATCGAATTGGAACAGAAATAGCGCATATTAGTAAATTGGGAGTTGAGGTTGCAATCGTAATTGGTGGCGGCAACATATTTCGTGGTGCAGGATTGGCGCAAGGTGGTATGGATCGTGTTACAGCGGACCATATGGGAATGCTAGCTACTGTGATGAACAGTTTAGCGTTGCAAGATTCTTTGGAAAATTTAGGTGTTTACTGTCGCGTGATGTCTGCAGTTAAAATAAATCAAGTTTGTGAAGATTACATACGTAGGCGAGCTGTACGCCACTTAGAGAAAGGACGTGTAGTGGTATTTGCCGCAGGCACAGGAAATCCTTTTTTTACCACTGATTCAGCAGCCAGTTTAAGGGCTTCAGAAATTAACGCAGATATTATGCTAAAAGCTACAAAAGTAGATGGCGTATATGATGATGACCCGCATAAAAACCCAAATGCCAAGCGTTATGATCAAATTAAATATGATGACGCAATTCAACAGAAATTAGGCGTTATGGATGCTACGGCCTTGGTCTTGTGTCGCGATAATCAAATCCCTTTGAGGGTATTTAATTTGTTTTCCGAGGGCGACTTAACAAGAATTGTGCAAGGTGAAAGTATTGGTACAGAAGTTATAGGAGCGTAAGGCATGATTGAAGATATAAAAAAAGATGCTAAGCAGCGAATGCGTAAAAGTATTGATGCATTATTAAATGAGTTATCAAAAGTTCGGACGGGTCGTGCGAATGCAAAACTGCTTGATCATGTGATGGTGGACTACTACGGAAATCGAGTACCCATTAATCAGGCCGCTACAGTAGCGGTAGAGGATGCTCGTACACTGGCCGTGACACCGTGGGAAAGCAATCTTGTGGGTGATATAGAAAAAGCAATTATGAGTTCTGATCTAGGATTGAATCCTAATACGTCGGGTACAATTATTCGCATTGCTATGCCTCCACTAACAGAAGAACGACGCAAGGATTTGGTAAAGATTGTTAAAAGTGAAGCTGAAAAAGGTCGAGTGGCAATCCGAAATATACGTCGTGATGCTAATGCAGATTTCAAAGATCTATTAAAAGAAAAAGAAATCTCTCAAGATGAAGATCATCAAGCACAAGATGAAATTCAAAAGATGACTGATGAATTTGTTTCCGAAATTGAAACTATTTTGGCGCAAAAAGAAAAGGATCTAATGGAGGTCTAAGTTAACTTTATGTTAATACTGAGACTTTCTTAAAACTATTTCTTTATTCTATGTTTTTCTACTAGATACATTTAGTTAAATGTCAGATGAAATTATTCCAAACCATGTTGCTATTATTATGGATGGTAATGGTAGGTGGGCGAAACAACGCAATTTACCTCGCACTGCCGGGCATAGGGAAGGTGTAAAAGCTACACAAGAAGTTATTAAGGCTAGTGGAGAGGCTGGAGTTAAATATTTAACGTTATTTGCTTTTAGTAGTGAGAACTGGAATAGGCCTAAAACTGAAGTTTCTGCGTTAATGGATTTGTTTATGCGCTCCTTGAAAAATGAAGTAAAAAATTTAGCTGAAAATGGAGTGCGGTTAAAATTTCTTGGAGATACTGAAGCTTTTTCAAAAAAACTTTATCAACAAATCAAAATGTCTGAGCAGATGACTTCAGATAACGATAAGTTGTTCCTGAATATTGCTGTGAATTATGGTGGTAAATGGGACATTCTGGAAGCGACCAAGAAACTCATTCAAGCCGTTCAAGATGGCAAGCAATCAGTGTCTGATATAAAAGAAAATGACTTGGAAAATATGCTTGCGACACAGAATATGCCTGCTCCTGATTTGTTTGTCCGTACTGGTGGTGAGCAACGTATAAGTAATTTTCTGTTATGGCAGTTAGCTTATACTGAGTTATATTTTTGTGAAGCGTTATGGCCTGACTTTTCTCCAGTTGAACTCAAAAAAGCATTTAAATCATTTGCAGCTAGGCAAAGAAGGTTTGGTAAAACGCAAGAGCAGGTAGTTGGCCAAGTGGCAGGTTAGTTTATGTTGAAGCAAAGAATTATTACTGCATCGGTATTGGGCACGTTAATTGTATTTGCAATATTTAAACTGCCAACATCGGTTGTAGCGTTCATGTTTGCTGTTGTTACTTTGATTGGAGCTTGGGAATGGTCGTCTATGGTTGGTGCAGATACTGTTCTGAAGAAAGTGTTGTATCTGTTTTTAGTAGGTGTGAGTATTCTGCTAATAGAGCTGTTTATTAGGCTAGAATATAAATACACAATCCTATTTGTAGCAAGCATATGGTGGTCAGGTGTCGTAATAATGCTAGCCCTTTATAGGGCAGAATGGTTGGATTCAGGAGTCTTGCAAAAGCTTCTTAAATATTCAGGATTTATAGTATTGATACCTGCATGGTTAGCGCTTGTGATGCTGCATAAGCAAAGTCCTGCAATGCTAATGTTCTTGTTAGCTATTATTTGGGTGGCGGATATTGCTGCATATTTTACGGGTAAGCGTTATGGTAAAAACAAACTAGCTCCCGAGTTGAGCCCTGGTAAATCTCGAGAGGGTGTTTTGGGTGCTTTTCTAGCGTCTATCGTACTGGCTTTGGCTGGTTTGCAGTTTTTTGAAATTAGTAAACCGTACTGGGCCTACTTTATAATTCTATGTGTGGTGATAGCCTTGATTTCTGTTGTTGGTGATTTGTATGAAAGCTTGTTAAAGCGTAAAGCTGGTGTGAAAGATAGTGGTACCATTCTTCCAGGGCACGGTGGTGTGCTGGATCGTATTGATAGTATTACTGCCGCTGCACCAGGGTTTGTGCTTGGATTATCGTGGATATGTATAGACTGCGGTGTTGGATAACTTACTTAAATTATCTCTAGAATGAAAACAGTTTCAATATTAGGTGCGACAGGTTCAGTGGGAGTGAGTACATTAGATGTTGTTGAACGCCACCTTGATCTATTTTCCGTAGTCGCTCTGACGACTAATCAAAATATTGATCTTTTATACGATCAATGTATCAAGTTTCGTCCTAAATTGGCTGTGGTTGCAAATACTGTGCTCGCGGATGAGTTTATCGCTAAATTTAAAGGCGAGCACTATAAGCCTGAGTTAGCTAGTGGCCAGGATGGTTTAAAGCTTGCTGCGAGCATGGCTGAGGTAGATTGTGTTATGGCGGCCATTGTAGGTGCGGCGGGCTTGCCAGCAACGTTGGCAGCGGCGGCAGCAGGCAAACACATTATGCTAGCAAACAAAGAATCATTGGTGATGTCTGGCGATTTGTTAATGAGCCTTGCTGAACAAAATAATTCACAATTACTGCCAATTGATAGTGAACATAATGCAGTATTTCAATGTCTACCAGTCGGCAATGATATTTGTGAAATAGAAAAAATTATTCTTACTGCTTCGGGAGGGCCATTTTTAACCAAGACATTAGCAGAATTTGAAAATATTACACCTGAAGAGGCCTGTGCGCATCCAAACTGGGACATGGGTAAGAAAATTTCAGTAGACTCTGCAACTATGATGAACAAAGGCTTAGAGCTAATAGAGGCTTGCAAGCTTTTTAATGTTAACGTTAAAGATATTGAAATAGTGATTCACCCTCAGTCAATAATACATTCGTTGGTAGCTTATCCAGATGGTTCTGTGCTCGCGCATATGGCTTACCCGGACATGCGTGTGCCAATAGCGCATGCGTTAGCATGGCCAAAGCGGATAAGTTCAGGTGTAGACGTGTTGAATCTAACGGAAATTGGAGCATTGGAGTTCTCGAAACCTGACTATAACCGTTTTCCCTGTTTGAAGCTTGCTTATGATGCAATGGATGAGCAACAAAGTGCGACTACTGTATTGAATGCTGCAAACGAAGTCGCTGTTGATTCTTTTTTGAAAGAAAAAATTCGTTTTACAGATATCTCATCAGTAATCGATGCAACATTGCAAGATATTGAACATGTGGTTGTAGATGAGTTAGATGTAATTCTTGAAAAAGATCAGCAAGCGCGTATTTTTGCGAATAGCTTTATACGTGATTCGTTAACAAGACATTAAGATATGCAATTTGTAACTTATATACTGGCGTTTATTGCTGCAATTGGAATCATTGTGACTGTGCATGAGTTTGGTCACTATTGGGTCGCAAAAAAGTTGGGTGTAAAAGTTTTAAGATTTTCTGTTGGATTTGGGAAACCTCTTTTTTCAAGGTCAAGTGGTGCGGATAATACAGAATATGTGCTTGCGAGTATTCCGCTAGGTGGCTATGTAAAAATGCTAGATGAGCGCGAAGGCGATGTAAGCGCAAGCGAGGTTCACCGAGCATTTAATCGGCAAAATGTATGGAAACGATTTGCAATTGTTTCTGCAGGCCCAATATTCAATTTTATTTTTGCGGTGTTTGCTTATTGGGTTACGTTTGTTGCAGGTGTTGATGGTATAAGACCGACTATAGGCGCGATTGAGTCAGAGAGTATAGCTGCGGTCGCGCAAATAGAGCCTAAAGATACGTTTACGCATGTAGAAGGGTACGCCGTTAAAACATGGCAGCAAACTACTATCCAAATGTTAAATGGTGCATTAAAGAATGGTTCTGTGAGTGCAACACTTAGCCGGGAAGATGAATCTCAAAAAACGGTAATTCTAGATTTAAATGATACTAAACAATTATTAGCTGAAGGTAATTTACTAGAAAAAATTGGCATCACACCCTGGCGCTATCAATATCAAGCTAAGTTTGGAGAAATTAAGAGTGGTGTAGCCAAAGACGCGGGTATACGTAATGGTGATAAAGTAATCAGTGTTGATGGAAAAGAGGTTAGCACTTGGGTTGAGTTGGTCAAATATATTCAGCAGCGTGCAGAGATGCCTATAAGTATGCAGCTTGAGAGAGTAGGTGAGCCGCTAGTGGTGGAGGTGACACCAAGTGCTGATAAAGTAGATGGGCAAATAGTGGGTCGAATAGGAGCATATCCTTATATAGATGAGGGGCAATTGGAAGCCCAAAAAATTGTGGTGCGCTATGGTCCAATCGAATCTTTAGGTAAAGGGGCGGCTAAAACTTGGGAAGTCTCTGTTTTGACTCTTAAATTGCTTTGGAAGCTAGTAGTTGGTGAAGCATCATTAAAAAATATAAGTGGTCCGGTTACAATTGCTGAATATGCAGGTGTTTCAGCGGCGATAGGGTTCTCTGCATTCGTTGGAGCACTGGCAATAATTAGTATTAGTATTGGTATACTAAATCTATTACCTATCCCGGTGCTGGATGGAGGGCATTTGTTCTACTATATGATCGAGATGATCAAAGGTAGTCCGGTATCAGAAAAATTTGAGGCGGCTGGCCAAAGATTGGGTATCGTTATGTTAGCAGGATTAATGAGTCTAGCTTTTTATAACGATATTCATCGCTTGCTACAATAAATAATTAAAGAATAAAAATATAAAATAATATGGTGTCATTTTTTATCAGGCGACTATTGCTCGTTTGCATTCTTGTGGTTACTTGTTTCCCTGTTATGGCTGAGAAGTTTCGATTACAAGACATTCAAATTGAAGGTTTAGAACGAATTGAAGCAGGTACAGTGTT
>JBGCDX010000093.1:0-14701 GCA_045105815.1 Gammaproteobacteria bacterium | reverse complement strand
AGTAGCCGTATTAGTGCCGACCACACTTCTCTGTACTCAACATTTCCAAAATTTTAGTGACCGTTTTGCAGATCTTCCGATTGAAATTGAATCGCTGTCGAGATTTATTCCTACCAAAAAACAAAAAGAAGTTTTAGCTGGGTTAGAAAGTGGCAATGTTGATATTGTTATTGGCACTCATAGATTATTTAACGCATCCATAAAGTTTAATAATTTAGGGTTAGTCATTGTTGATGAAGAACAGCGATTTGGCGTGAGACAGAAAGAACTACTTAAAAAAATGCGAACTGAAGTAGACATCTTAACGTTAACTGCAACTCCCATTCCAAGAACACTTAATATGTCACTAAGCGGATTACGCGATTTATCTATTATTGCCACTCCACCCACTCAACGACTTGCAATTAAAACATTTGTAGGTGTTTGGAATGACAATATGATTCAAGAAGCATGTATGCGTGAAATGAAGCGAGGAGGACAAGTATTCTTCTTACATAATGAAGTTAAAACGATAGAGAAAGTTGCCAAAGACATTCAACAACTATTGCCTGATAGCACAATTCGCATAGCTCATGGCCAAATGCCTGAGAAAAATCTCGAACAAGTCATGCTAGATTTTTATCATCAACGCTTTAGCATATTGGTTTGTACTACTATTATCGAAAATGGAATCGACATCCCCACTGCAAACACTATTATTATTAATCGAGCAGACAAACTTGGCTTATCCCAGCTACATCAAATTCGTGGGCGCGTGGGTCGTTCCCATCATCGTGCCTATGCTTATTTAATGGCACCTCCACGTGCCGCCATGACGCCTGATGCAGTAAAACGTTTAGAAGCCATCGAATCACTAGAAGACTTGGGTGTGGGCTTTACACTCGCGACACATGATCTTGAAATTCGCGGTGCTGGTGAATTACTAGGTGCAGAGCAAAGTGGGCAAATACATGAAGTGGGCTTTACTTTATATAACGAGTTACTTAGTCGTGCAGTTGAAGCATTAAAAGCTGGAGAGATTCCTGATCTCGACCAACCGTTAGATCAAGGGATAGAAATAAATTTGGGTGAACCCGCATTGATACCTGATGACTACTTGCCGGATATTCATGGCCGTCTGGTGATGTATAAACGCATTTCAAGTGCTAAAACAAATGATGACTTAGATGACGTTGAGATTGAATTAATCGATCGCTATGGCTTATTACCCGAATTCGCAAAAAACCTATTCTTAGTCACCCATCTAAAACTGCTTGCAAGTAGCTTTGGTGTGTCGCGCATAGAAGCGGGCCATGAGAATGTTCGCATCCATTTTGGCAAATCACCTAAAATAGACACTGCTAAAATTTTAGAACTTATTTTGCAACAACCCGACACATATAAGCTTGATGGGTCAGAAAAGCTCACGGTATATACCGAAACTGAAAATATTGGGGAACGAATTGACACCATCGTCAATCTATTAAATGATCTACAAATACAACAAGCCGCCTAACCACTAACCAACTACTCTATGCGTACACTAAATAACCTTCTATTAATACTTACACTCTTGCTGTTTTCTCAAGTAGCGATAAGTAAAGACTATATTGTTGAAATGATATTTTTTGCCAATACCAATGCTGGCAGTAATTCTGTTCACATATCAAATCAAACCATCAACCCCGATCTTGGTGGATCGATTTCACTTAACCAAGGCTCGCAGTCCAATGGATTTGTACCACTTACTTCAGATACTTTTTCACTGTCTGGAAAAGCAAATGCCCTTACTAAATCTGGCCAATATAAAGTACTGAAACACATGGCATGGCTACAGCCAGGATTAGCTAGAGAAGATGCAATTGCGGTACGTGTAAGTGCTGGTAAAAATTATAAAAATGAGTTCAGTGAACGCTCATTTGCGAATCAACCCGCAAATGAATTAGATGGTACTGTGAAAGTGGTTCTAGGACGTTTTCTTCACGTATATACCGATTTAGCTTATCGTAAAGCTATCAACATATCTTCTAGTGATGCATTGGGTCGCAATCGTGTACTTGCAGATTTTCCAATCAAAACACACCGAAAGATGCGCAGCAGTACACTTCATTACATAGATCATCCCTACCTAGGGATTCTTGTTGAGATTAGACCAGCAAATTAATACATCATTTCAAACGTATAAAGTATCAGACATAAAAAAGCCCCACTTAAAATAAGTAGGGCTCTAAATACAACTAATATTTAACTGAAAGTTATACTAGTTTCTTTCTTCTTGCAGCACCAAGACCAAGCATACCAATACCTAATAAAAGCATAGAAGCGGGCTCTGGTACATCCACCGGATCCATAGGATCAGGATCACCAGTTACTTCCCTTCTAATCTTTCTTGCTAGGACATCTTCATACTCATTAAAATCTGCGGCTGTTTCAAAGAAACCACCACCGGCTGTTGAAAATGCATTTAAAAATGTTGAATCAACTCCAGAGCCAACACCAATTGCATTCACTGTAATACCTGCTGCAAGTGCATCAGCAGCAGCCATATTTGCACCGGCTTGACCACCGCCTCTATTTGGCAAGCCATCAGTAGACACATCAATCACCAATCGATCACCATTAATACCATTACCTAGAATTCCAGCGACTGCAGTGTTTACCGCACCTGATGTATTTGTTCCGCCATTTTGCTGTGTTATTCCTGGAAACATTCCACCAAATGCTGCAGCTGCCGCATTGGTATCGATTAATGTCCAATCAATTTCTAGAGTAGCTGTGCTTGAAGAAGAGAATTGATAAGCCGCTACATATAAAGTATCGCCTTGGTTAACAAAGTTATTCAGGAAGTTATTACTGAAAATACTATCATATGCACCTGTTTGTAGGTCAAAGTCTGAATTTGAAATACTACCTGAACCATCAATCACGAGAGCAAGCTCAATGATTGCAGCATTTGCGGAAGTCATCGATACACATGCAGAAAAGACTGCACCAATAACTATTTTTTTAAACTTAGAATTACCTCTCATACTATTCTCCCAATAATTTCAAAACATATAATTCTGTTGTAGCAAATAGATTCAACATAAATAACCACACATCCTCCGCAGTAATTAATATTGACGAACTGTACTAAATGCCAGTTGAGATATTCTAATAACCACACATTTTATTATTGTGAGAGCACTCACATTAAAAGAGAAAATTGCAGAATTAAATTATATTTGTGGGCAGATCACACTAGAACGCGATTGATCTTGATACTGAGTGGTTTGTTACTATTAACCTTTGTTTTTATACTTGAATTATCTTTTTCATTGAAATTATTAAGCCCAACTCCAGAAGAAGCTCATTAACTTCAGTATAAATTAATGATTTAACAAGAATTTAATGATGATTTTTTTAACTAACACCATCCCGGTGTCGATCACTTCTCTAATGTTATCCATCGTTATCTCATCTTCAACTTTACCTGCCGCCCAATTAACAGATAATGCACAACATGCATAATCAAGACAAAGTTCTTTTGCTAAGGATGCTTCTGGCATGCCCGTCATGCCGACAATATCACAACCGTCATTTTCTAAGCGTTTTACCTCAGCAGCTGATTCTAATCTCGGTCCTTGTGTAGCACCGTATACACCACCTTTATAAACCTTTATTTTACAGTCTAAGGAGGCTTGTAAAAGTTTCTGCCTAAGTGCTTCACTATAAGGTTGAGTAAAATCAATATGCGTAACTTCAGTTAACGCTTCATCGAAAAATGTATGTTTACGGTCATATGTGTAGTCAATAATTTGATCAGGGATGGTAATTTTTTCTGGTGGAATATCTTTATGAATGCCACCAACTGCAGCAATACCGATGACCTCCTTAACCCCTACACTTTGTAGTGCCCAAATATTTGCGCGGTAATTAATCTTATGAGGTGGAATCGTATGATCTTTACCATGACGAGCAAGAAACATTACTTCTTTTCCAGCTAGCTCACCTTTAACTAATTCTGAACTCGGTGGCCCATAAGGCGTATCCACTCGTTGACTTGAAACTATTTTGAGTTCTTCAAGCGATGTAAGTCCTGTGCCACCTATGATTGCAATCTTAGCCATGCTTTATGCGTCACCATCCGCTATTGCATATATAGATGATAGATTTCGAAGATGACCTTTGTAATCCATCCCCCATCCAAATACATATCGATCTGTAACCTCAAGACCAATAAAATCAGGTGTTACATTGGTTGGAGTAGTTGACAGTTTCTTTTTCAACAACACTGCAGATAGCACTTTCTTAGCACCCTTCACTTCACAATAAGCGATTAGCTCTTGCAAGGTATACCCTTCATCTAAAATATCATCAACAATGATAACAACTCGATCCTTAAGAGATGTATCTGGCTCTTTATGCCAATGAATACTACTGCCTTGTGTTTTATTACGGTAACGATCGACATGCACATAATCGAGCAACATTGGTGATGCAATACGTTGCATTAAGGCTGATGTAAACATTAAGCCCCCTTTCATCACACATAGCATAATCGGCACTTCATTTTCAAAACTAGCTTCAATATCTTTTGCAACAACATCAATCGCTCGATTAACTTCCACTTCTGAGATTAAAACATCAGCATTATCACGAACATTAAGAACGTCTTGTTGCTTTAGATCTTCTTCCATAAATAATTTCTGGCTACGATTGTGTTTGAGTCAATACACTTGTGTCGTTGTTCTCAACCTGCAAAACACGTGTTGGGAAGGCTAAATCTGCATTATGCTTTTCAACAATTTCATACACTTTTAAAAGCACTTCATGCTTCACTTCATGAAATCGCACCCAGTTTGTTGTTTTAGTAAAAGTGTAGATAAAAAAATCAACTGATGATTCACTAAATTCATTAAAATTAACGATCATAGTTTGATTGGTATCGATTTCTTTATGACTAAGTAGCATTTGCTTCACTTCTTTCACAATCTCATTTACGACAGCAATATCGTTATAGCGAAGACCCATCGTTTCATAAATTCTCCGATGCGACATTCTTGAAGGGTTTTCAACGATGATGTTCATAAAGATCGAATTAGGCACGTAAATAGGACGTTTACTAAAAGTGCGAATACGCGTTTGTCGCCAACCAATTTCTTCTACCGTACCTTCTATTTCCTTATCAGGAGAGCGAATCCAGTCTCCGACTTTGAATGGTCTATCTAGGTAGACCATTAAGCCACCAAAGAAATTAGACAAAAGATCTTTTGCTGCAAAGCCAACCGCAATGCCTCCTATGCCACCAAAGGCCAAAACACCAGAAATACTAAACCCTAGAGTCTGCAACATCACTAGAGCAGCAGTTATGAAAACTGAAGCCCGTACTAACTTTGCTAATGCATTTGTTGTTGTTAAATCGACAGGTTTATTATTCGTTCGTTGACGCTTTATATATGCCTTCTCAAACTCTTTAACGAACCGTATTAGAAACCATGCAAGTGTAGCCACTATGGTTACATTGCGTATGGGTCCTATAGCTCGAAATATTTGTGCATCACTTTGGCTAGCAACGATCTCTGCTGCAAACAAAACACCAATGATCCACGCCAGCAGACCAAAAGGCTTTTGTGCGGCATTAATAAAAGCATCATCCCAAGGATTTACAGTTTGTTCGGCTCTTTCTGCCAATTTTCGCAAAAATATTCTAAATGCATAATTTATTAATAGAACTGCTAAAACCACTAGAAATACTTGTAACACCCAAGGCTTGAAGTACATCGCCAGACTTGAATCACCAAATATTTTTGTGAAATCTATATTTTCCATTTTCATTCTTTATAAAGTAAGTTCGCCATAGGGTGAATCTTGGTATGACTCGACTTGAGCCACCGCTTGTTTCCATTCATTTGAATTTCGCAAATCTTGGTAAGATTTTGGATCTTTACCACCATGCATACGAATCAAACGCATTTGTGAGACTGGGTTATTATAATCTTCCAGTTGTTCAGCTACTAAACAGGCATTTTCACTAGAATTACAAATTAACGCCATATCACATCCTGCATCCAACGCTTTCTGTGTGCGCAGCAAATATTCATCATTACAATCCGCGGCTTTCATACTCAAATCATCACTAAAGACCACGCCTTTAAATTCCATTTGTTTTCTCAGCACGTCTTGCAACCAGAGTTTCGAAAAAGTTGCGATTACGGGGTCCACTTTTTCATATATAACGTGCGCACTCATTAAACCCGCTAGACCTTGATCTATCATACGTTTAAATGGCACTAAATCTTGCGTAGCGATATCTTCAAAATCTCTTATATCCGTTGGTAATTCAATATGCGAATCTGCCGTTACTGCACCATGGCCAGGAAAGTGTTTTCCTACTGCTTGCATCCCTGCTTTTCGCATACCATGAATATAACGGGTCGCTAAGGTCGCAACAATTTCGGGATCTTTATGAAAAGCGCGGTCTCCGATAACTTGGCTCACACCAAAGTTCAAATCCAGAATGGGCGCAAAACTAAAATCTATGCCTATGGAGCGCAGCTCAGATGCCATTAACCAGCCACTCACCATAGCAAGTTCACCTGCACGCTTAGGCTCGGAATCATATATTTTACCTAAGAGGTTAATAGCGGGTAGTTGTGTAAACCCTTCTCTTAAACGCTGTACGCGTCCGCCTTCCTGGTCGATAGCAATTAACAGGCGTGGATGACGAACTTCATGAATTTCTTCAACAAGCGTAATTAAACGCTCAACCGTGCTGAAATTACGGCTAAATAAAATAACTCCACCCACCTGGGGCGATTGCAGCAATTTCCTCTCTTCTTCAGACATACCATCTGAAGCAAGATCAACCATTAATGGACCTAGTGACATGTGTGGATTATTTGTGATTGCTAACTAGAAGTGAAGCATAGTGATGCTTTTTTCGACAAGGGGCAATTGCATTATTATTCTGTAGGTAAATTTAATTCAAAAAAAAAGGCCGTCTTAATAAGACGGCCGAATCCAGGAGGAGTCGAGAATAACAACATGCCAAATAGAGGATATTCGTATCATGTTGAGAGGCTCATCTATAAACAAGCATATTTAATGCCAAAAACCCAATTATCTTCATTTTCAGCTACTTACCCTTCTTCAGCATAATTTATTTGCTTTAATACCGACAATTTTGGGCACATTTGTGACAATTTATATCATAAAGGTTGCGCAAGTAGTCTGATTAGTAACGATTTTTTGGCGTTATAGATTCTCTAACATGAATGCTTAAATCGTGTTCAAAACCAGATATTAAAATACCTATTCCATACGTAACACATGATTTCTATTTATACTGGGCGATTAGACTTAATAAAAACCAAATATAGCAGTTGCTGAGTTGGATCACTTTCGACTCTTTTTAATTAATAATAAAAATAATGATTGAATCCGTATACCAAGCGTTACTTGATAGTGAACAGCTTGTTGAAGATCATAACCAAAAACAAGTAATACGAGCCTTGCAAATCTTGCATGATGAACTAGCTGTCGATAACGCAGACGAATCGACACTCATCAATCGATTCACAACCTTGTTATCACGCAAATCCAACACAAGAACCATTCAAGGGCTCTATATATGGGGTGGCGTAGGCCGCGGTAAAACATTTCTAATGGACTTGTTTTTCTCCAATTTACATTTTCAGGACAAATTGCGCTTACATTTCCATCGCTTCATGGAACAAGTGCATACCATGCTAAACAACTATCGCGATGAACCCGACCCTTTAAAATTAGTGGCTAAAGAGTTTTCATCCAAGGCAAAGGTACTATGCTTCGATGAATTTTTTGTGAATGATATCGGCGACGCCATGATTCTTGCCGGCTTGCTTGAAGGCTTATTCGAAAACAATGTTGCCTTAATTGCTACTTCAAATGTTGAACCTAGTCTGCTTTATAAAGATGGTTTACAGCGGGAACGCTTCCTACCAACTATCAAACTTTTACAAGATCATACTAAAATCATTCACCTAGATGGCGAAACAGATCATCGATTTGAATTTTTGCAATCAAATGATTTATACAACTCCCCCATTGATGTTGACTCTCATGATTGGCTAGAACGTAGCTTTTTAAAACTTGCAACAGAACGGAGTAATGAATCATGGGAAAAATTAAAAATTAATAACCGTGAGCTACAGTCAATACGCCATGCAGAAGGTATAGCATGGTTTGATTTTAAAGAATTATGTGATGGCCCCAGAAATGCTTCTGACTATATAGCCATTGCCAAAGATTTTAATACAATACTTCTATCACATGTGCCCATATTTAGTAGCAAAGACGACCAGGCCAGAAGATTTATTACATTAATTGATGAGCTCTATGACCGTAATGTTAAACTAATTTTGTCAGCAGAAGCCTGTCCAGCTAAACTGTACGAAGGATCTCGCTTGAAAGCTGAATTTCAACGTACCACAAGTCGACTAACAGAAATGCAGTCGCACGAATATTTAGAGAAACAACATCAACCTGATTAAGAATTTTATTTAGGAGTTAACAAATGAAACCAGCTGTACGTGTAGCAATAACAGGCGCCGCAGGAAACATTGGATATGCTGCCGCATTTAGAGTTGCCGCTGGAAACATGCTTGGTCCCGATCAACCTATTATATTACAACTAATCGAGATTCCACCCGCTCTTGACGCGTTAAAAGGTGTAGAAATGGAACTTCGCGATTGCGCATTCCCATTACTACACGACATCATTTGCACTGCGGACATTAACCAAGGTTTCGGTGATGTCGATTTCGTTTTATCGATAGGCTCCAGACCAAGATCCAAAGGCATGGAACGTGCTGATTTACTTAGCGAGAACGGTAAAATTTTTGGCCCACAAGGCAAAGCCATCAATGACAATGCTTCAAAAGATGTAAGAGTGCTTGTCGTAGGCAACCCAGCGAATACTAATGCACTGATCGCATGCAATAACGCCCCTGATTTAGACCCCTCTCAATTCACGTCTATGATGCGATTAGACCATAACCGCTCAATCAGCCAACTTGCATCAAAAACAGGTGCTAAAGTAACAGATATCAAAAAGATGACCGTGTGGGGCAATCATTCACTATCACAATTCCCTGATATTAGTCACTGCATCATAAAAGGCAAAGAAGCTACATCACTCGTAGATGAAGCTTGGTACAAGAATGAGTTTATGCCTAAAGTGCAAAAACGTGGTGGAGAGATTATTAACGCACGCGGAGCATCCTCTGCAGCATCTGCAGCGTCCGCAGCTATCGATCACATGCGTGATTGGGCACTAGGTGCCAATGATTGGGTCAGTATGGGAATGATTTCTAAAGGTGACTACGGAATTGCAGAAGGATTAATGTATTCTTTTCCAGTAATCTGCAGCAATGGAAATTTTAAAGTAGTACAAGGCTTAAACCAAGATGATTTCAGTATATCGATGATGAAAGAAACTGAAAAAGAGCTATTGGAAGAAAGAGAAGCAGTAAAAGACTTATTGTAATACCGCTTTGTATATCTCTACAATTTTATTTATTTCGATCAAAAAACTTCCAGACCTCTACAGCCATCTCAAAATCTCTGTTTTGTTTTCCAATGATAAGTTTATACAGCCGTGCATAGTGCTCTGTTAAACTTGGCTCGGTATGTCCACCACCACGAATCTCATATAAAATCACTTCTGTATTATTTTTACCGCCCACATATTGCTTGATATGAACGGTACTTCTATCATTTTTATCTAGATCGGGTAGTTTTTTTATTTTCGGCAGCGAACTTATACCATTAACGTTACGCCAATAGTTAACGGTGTCATTTGTTGACATCACGGATCCTCTCTTTCCTTGATCTTTCTTGCGTTTACCAATCTCTCCTCCTTTATAAGGCAAAATCGGATCCCGTGTACCATTCATGACTAAAACGGATTTTGGATAGTTTGACTCTTTACACTTACTGTTATCAGTCATCTGCGAAACAACAGATGCAAATGCGCGATATTTATCACCCACTTCTTGTGCCAACCTGTATGCCATGAGGCCGCCATTCGAAGTACCATGAATATAGATTCGATTTTTGTCTATGGGATAATCTACAGACATCTTGTCTGTAAGAGTATTTAAAAACTTTACATCATCGGTTGGAGGGTTAACTGTTGAAGCCGCGCGACAATCGTTCCAACCTCTGCCATCTGATCCAGATTCCCCATCTGGAATGACTAAATACCATCCTTCACGCTCAGCTATAGTTAACCAAACTTTATAAGGTGCTTTCTTACCATTCTCTCCTGTCATTACATCTGCATCACCAAAATGCCCATGCAACAAAAGAACTAGGGGTCGTGAACCATTAACTTCATTATTAGGCAAATACATATCATAGGTACGATCAATATTATCAATTGATATCACCTGATCTTTAACTAAACCGGCATAAGAAATGCCAGAAACATAAAACAGTACTGTTATTGCACAAAGTCTTAACATGTTACTCATTTTATAAAAAAAAGGCCTTTAAAAAGACCTTTTTTACTATCATATTTACAAACAGAATATTTTATAAATTAACACCTGCCCATTCAGTTACAAAATCATTGATATACTTTGCCACTTCGTCCGGGCGATCTTCCTGCACCCAATGCCCAGCACGTTCTATGTATTGCAAACGAGTTGGACCTGAAATGCCTTCTTTAAGTTTTTCAGCAGCCTCACATGACATAAAGTTATCTGCCACTCCCCACATCACCATAGTTGGACAAGAAATCTTACTGTGATCAACATCAGTATCGGATTGTTGCGGGTCTGAAGAGACGCGTATTAAAGATTTAAATCCAGTAATCTCTGGACCTCTACCCCAAAACTGTAAATAATTTTGTTTACAGTTTTTGTCGGTAAAGGGTGAACCATCATAACTACCCATGCGCATCAATGCAGGGAATCCAGCAACCGCTTGTGGCAATGCCTGCATCAATACTTCATCGGGCGCTCCATCCAATCCAGCAAGCGCTTCTACTTCACACACCGGCCATTGATCGAAGCATACAGGATTGATTAATATGAGCCGAGATATATAGTCGCAGTACTTAGTGGCAAATACTTGTGCGACTCCACCACCATGATCGTGGGCAACCAGTATGACTTTGCCTTTTAAGCCAAGGCCATCAATAACGCCTTTCACAGCTTCCGCTTGATTCATGAATGAATGCTTAAATTTATCTAATGGCATATCAGATTGGCCGTAACCCACCATATCCATGGCTAAGGTTCGATATTGCGGAAGCTGTGCTTGCACATGCCTCCATAATCTCGCATTAGTAGGAATGCCATGCACCATGAGTAAAGTAGTATCACCGCTACCACTCTCTTCAATATTTATATTGATTTTTAATCCATCAACCGTTACTTCTTGCTTCATAACTTCTCCTTCTTACTAAGTTGTTATTATTATATTTATTGTTTTAAGACACTTACTATTGACCTTGTATATGCATATAAGAATTCATTTGCCTCATTTGACTTGCTCATTACACACATACCCTGAGCACTTCCTGTTAAAAACTTTGCTAAATCTCGTAAATTGGCACTTTGTGGTAATGCACCTGACTTCTTTGCTCGAGATAAAGCACTAAAAAAAGTTTGCTCCATCTTCGTAAAATAAAAAGAAACTTTTTTTGAAACCTTCTTATCTTTTGGTACTAGCTCAATCTGTGAGTTCATCATTAAGCATGTAAAATTACCCTTCGACTCAATTAAGAATTCTTTCAATGATTCAAAGTATTCTTGTATTCCTTCTAAGCCATTTTCGTGATCGTCAATTTTTTCCATTCTCTGTAAAAACACTTCGTCACGATATTTATCAAGGGCTTTCAGATACAGCTCATGCTTACCACCAAAGCTCTCGTACAAATTGAATCGGTTAACACCAGCCTCTTTAATCAAGTCTTCAACTGATGTTTTTTTATAGCCACGTTTCCAAAACAGATTCATTGCTCTGTTAATTACTTCGTCATGATCTACTGAGGATTTACGTGACATCCACTTATATTTCTGAATGGTTGTTCAGAATGTTAGCATATATAAAAAAAACACTATTCAATTTTGTACATATTTTAGGCAAAAAAAAGCCCGCTGTAAGCGGGCATTTCTTATTATTTACTTTTAAAACAGTATTTTTGTTACGCAGCGGTCCTTTTAGGAAACATATGGCTTCGGTTTCCACCGGTAGCTTGCTGCCTTAACATTTGATACTCAGGTCGTTGCGTGAATTCTCCTAGAGAAACACCGTCTAAGTAGTTGTATATCTTAGTACTAAGCTCATCCCAAATATGATGAGTGATACAACGATCATCAAATTGTATTGAAAGCTCAGAAAGCTGTTCTTGTGGTTGAGGCTGCACATTATCATCAATCGAACTGATGACTTGTGCTATTGAAATTTCATTTGGTGAACGAGATAAACGATATCCGCCACCTGGTCCACGCACACCTACTACCAATCCACTTTTACGTAATTTGGCGAATAACTGTTCTAAATAAGATAACGAAATGCCTTGGCACTGCGAAATGTCTGCAAGTGTTACAGGCTTATAGTTATCATTAATTGATAAATCCATCATTGCAGTTATTGCATGACGCGCTTTTGTTGAGAGTTTCATATTCTTCACCTTCTACCTTGAATGGCATAAATTTGGTTTAGCGTACCAAGACCACTAATCTTGAGGTTATTTTAACACCAACTAGCAGATTGAAAATGTCGACTGAACCAAATTCTTAGGATTATTATTATTCTTATATATCAACAAGTTACAGCATAATGATAACTTGTTCACTCAATTATGTTACTGGAACTAGCCTTATCCTGCAATGGTATTTCGACATTTTTAGTAATTAATTGGTTTTTGCCTGAACTGGCACCAATCTGGAAGGTGTGGCCTTGCCGATCACAGTATGAAAGCCACTTATAGAGGAACCTATTCATTCTCCATCGCTTTAGTAGACTTGGGTCTACATTATGATTAAATGAATGAAAGTTAGGGTCACGGCGCTTATAGGTTTGACTCATAACCTCTGCTTGCAGCGCATCATAATAAATTCGTATTTTAAGATTTGGATATGCTAAAAACCCTTCCTCTACATCTGAGAAATAGTAGGTCAGCGCAATGGTCGAGGTATATTTTGTCTGCTCTAAAACTTGCAGATACACATCCATGCCATTAGTAACTCTAGATACAGCCACTTCAGGAATTTTGTCCTTATCACCTAATAATTTACGTAGACGAATATAATTACCTTCATACATTTCCATCAGCCCTGAAAATGAACTAGGTAAAGGTGCTGCCAAAATATGCCTTGGCATACTTCCTTGTTGGAGGCTTTGCATCATCAGTCTATTGTGGCATAAGTATCCACTACCTCTTGATTAATTTATATCAAATACAATTTATGTTTTATGCAATTAAGATTTTGCATAACATGAAGTCTCTCACAAACTGACTATTGAGTGAAATTGGTTTTACTTATCGCTACTTATTTAAGGATCGAAGGTATAACCGAAGCATGTAAAATTGTTCTTGACTGATGGAATCTTTTGCGATAACTAAAGTAATTTTATTTGACTTATTTTTAATAACTAAGACAACAAAACAATCAAACAAACTTGATATAGAAATTATGTTTGCTTGAGCTGTGCTTCCATCTTGAAACTCTACTTTACATTTATTATCACCAGAACTAATAATTCTTATAACTGAATTATCAGCCTTTAATAATGCATATTGTTTAATAGTAATAGTGCCAAAGTAGATTGCTATTAAACTTGAGATCAGCTTAATCCAAGCAGGGATGGCGATTAACCATATTGACAGTAACGCTAAAATATAGGCAGAAGAAAATACGAGCAATAAAGCATGAGAAGCTTTACAGGTAATGTTTATTTTAGCGGTAGATGTGTTCAATCACTTGGTTTATGTTTTGATCTCCAGAATCTTGACGGCCCACAATAAGATCGTATAACTCTGGATCCTGCATTTCTAACATACGCTCAAACGCCTGTTGCAAGTCTTTACTTGCAGTTTGATAGTAGCTGTTTAGAAACCGTTGCATAAGAACATCTAACTCTTTAGTACCTCTACGGCATCGCCAAGCGAGTTTTTGCAGATTTTCCACTTGGGAATAATATATTAAATTATCTTAACCACGTCGCTCTACAATAAGCTTTTTAATTTCAGCGATTGCCTTGGCAGGATTCAAACCTTTAGGGCAAGTATTGGTGCAATTCATTATTGTATGGCAACGATACAACTTGAAAGGATCTTCTAAATCATCCAACCGCTCACCTGTCGCCTCATCTCTACTATCTGCAATCCACCTATACGCTTGCAATAAGGTAGCGGGGCCAAGATAACGATCGCTATTCCACCAATAACTAGGACAGCTTGTTGAACAACACGCACAAAGAATGCATTCCTCTAATCCTTCTAGCTTTTCACGATCTTCTTTAGATTGTAATCTTTCACGGTCTGGTGGAGGGGGTGTATCAGATTGCATCCACGGTTTAACTGAAGCGTACTGTGCATAAAAGTTAGTCATATCTGCAACTAAATCTTTAACTACTGACATGTGCGGTAAAGGATATATTTTAAGATCACCTTTGTAGTCATCCACCGCTTTTGTACATGCTAGTGTATTTGAGCCGTTTATATTCATGGAACATGAACCACATA
>JBGCDX010000092.1:0-42050 GCA_045105815.1 Gammaproteobacteria bacterium | reverse complement strand
ACTACAAGAAGTTAATAGCAGTATGGAGCTAGCTATTAATACTCGGAATTTCATTTTTTATCTAATATCCTCTTTCGGCCAATAGCGGTCATTCAACATTTTCTATTAAGCCATTTAAATGGGATTGTAGATAAGGAATATTAAAATAGGCCACAAATAATAAAAACCATGAGAGCGTTCGAGAACATCTGTCTGTGCTTTTTTTTGATATCTGAATATTTTTTATTACTTCACCAACTTTGAAGAATGCTCTTATTATCAAAACAAAATAAAGAATCATAAGAGGCAGTAAAATAATGAGGAAAATACCAAAAATTGTCTCCCCATGTTCATTATTCCTATTGTGATTTGGGTCATAAAATAATCCAAGTGCAAATATAAATATTAGGATTAATAATACGACAAGAATTTGCTCTGCCATCTTCCCACCATTGAAATCATTGTTTCCAGTCAATTCATTTATTGTAGATGATCGATTTTGCAACCAATAAAAACAATATAAGCCACTAGTCACTACCGCAAGAATCCAACAGACAAGTGGCGATGATGTTTTCATAATTATTATTCAAATGTCCGCTTTGGGTCGAAAGCAGTCATTAAACTATGTTCTTTTTGAGATTCCAACCAAGGCCCCTTTATTCATATTATAAGTGTCCGCGTTCGGCTAATAGCGAACGATTAATCAGAATATTATTTCTTAAAAAACCAAATCAGCACTGACAACACGATACTCACAATTATCATTGTAGTAATTGGAAGATAAAAACCAAAACCGTCTTTTTTAAAGATAATATCACCAGGTAGTCTTCCAAACGGAAGTTTACTAAGCAAAGGCCACAAAACACCAATTACAATAATGGCAAGCCCTATAGTAATAATTGTCTTGTTCATATCTTCATACAATGTAATGTAGAAACATTACTTATCATAGGTTGTTAGTTTTACTTAAATCATTAAACAACTTAAAAGTTAACTTGCTGTTTCAAAATCCGTATACCCTTCACGACCTGCTGGTGTATACCAGGTTGTAACATCTGCCTCGGGATTAAGTGGTAAATTATTTTTGAATCTCTCAACTAAGTCTGGATTACTTATAAATGGCCGCCCAAACGCTATTAAATCAGCATGATCTTCTGTAATGGCTAGCTCTGCTGATTCTTGTGTATACCCGCAATTACCAATAAGAGGATTACTAAACACTTCTTTAAACTCAGACAGCGTCATAGGTTCACCTAGCTCATGAAAACCGAATCCTAATCCGTCCATTACATGCAAATATGCAAGTCCATAATTATTAAGCTGACTCGCAACATATATGAATTGCTCCCGGTAGTCCGCGGAACCCATATCATTAAATACACCATTAGGTGATAAACGCACACCCACTCTGTTTGCTGGCCAAACATCACATACTTCTTTCAATACCTCATCTAACATTCGATAACGCGCTTCGATACTTCCACCATATTTATCCGTTCGATGATTAGTTTTTGACTGAAGGAACGTGTCAAGCAAATAACCATTTGCTGAGTGAACCTCTATGCCATCAAATCCAGCTTGCTTCGCTCGTAATGCAGCTTTTCGATAGTCTAATCTGGTTTGTTCGATTCCTTCACTGCTAAGTGCTTTTGGCACTTCATACCCTTCTTTACCTTTTGGAGTATGAATATAATCACCATTAATCTTAATTGCAGAAGGAGCTACGGCAGGACTACCGTTATGAAAACTACTATGTGAGGCTCGACCACAATGCCAAAGCTGTAAGAATATTTTTCCATCATGTTGGTGCACAGAATCTACAACCTTTCGCCACCCTTCAACCATCTCGTCGGAGTAAATACCTGGTGATTGTAACCAGCCATTCGCTTGTTCCGAAATCGTAGTCGCCTCACTAATAATTAAACCAGCAGTTGCACGTTGGGTGTAATACTCTGCCATCATGTCGTTAGGGACTCTTTTTTCGCCAGACCTTGCTCTGGTCAAAGGCGCCATTACAATGCGATTGCGAAGCAACAAATCATCCATTTTAAATTTATCGAACATTTTCATTATTTATGTCTCATTAATGATGTTATTTAACTGCTAGGCGGTCTTTATTAGGTTACAGCAAGCATTGCACTCTCGCTTTTTTAATACCCTTGCTCTTCCATTTCTTTTTTTCTTGCCTCTGCAGAATCTTGAATAGTTTGCTCCACACCCTTAGCTTTATCTAAAGCGCCCTCATATTCTTTAAAGACATTGTCTTCACTAAGTTTTTTTGATGGTTTTTCTACTACTATGGCTTGCTCATTTGAACATGCAAAAAATAGCGTCGAATATATTACAATTAAGACAGAAGAGAGAATCTTCATTTTTCGAACCTTATTTCGCATTATAAGTCCAACCAAAGTTTTTTGGGTTGCCGCATGCCTGCAATTTTACAACCTTGTTGACCATATCCATAGGGAAACAATGCATAGACATACTTACGGGTTGATTTTTCCGGGCCAAGTTCAGCTTTTAATTGTTTTAGCACTTTGCGCAATTCAGGCACTGATCCGTTTTCATAATAATATTCACGAATGATCCGAATCAAATGCCATCGATCATCATTCAAATCAATCTCTTCTATTTTTGCGATATCTTTTGCAATCTCTTCATTCCAATCATCAGGATCTAATAAAAAACCATCATCATCTTTTTCTATAGTCATGTGTTTATGATTTTTGAAAGAATAAATAAACAGCCAAACAGACTAAAATAACTGAAAATATTTTTTTGAAATTAGCTGTCGAAACATGTTCCAATAAATATGGACCAATTTGTGCACCAATAATTCCACCCACACCTAATGAAATGGCAATCTTATAATCAATATTTTCAAACTTGGAATGTGCGAATACTGCAGACAATGAAATGATTAAAATCGCTAAAAATGATGTGCCTACCGCCTTTTGTGCGGTGTAACCTAGCGCTACCAATAACGGCACCATAATAAATCCACCACCCAGACCGGTGAAGGATGCCGCTATTCCCACTAACAACCCAGAGAACATGAGTAACAAATAATTAATTGCCATATGATTTCCTAATTTTCTTAGCTTGTTTCTGAAAATATCTTACTTTTTGTATCTATAGTGGCCAGTCATTTCATATTTAAAAAGTATATCGTCTTCGACCGGACCACTACCTATATTATGAATAATTTTGGGTCGTTTCGAATCTTGAACGCGTTGACTCGAAACAATGCCAATATGCGGTAAGTTGCCAGGTAACACCCAAGTTACAAGATCACCAGCCCTGTAATCATTAGCATCTCGGCTTATTTTTAATTCATTACCGTATCTTGAAAAAAATATTTGTAAATTAGGCACACGACGATGATCAATATTGGTATCAGTAGAACGCAAGCCCCAATGATTGGGATATTTGGAAAAATTAGCACGCATATCTTCATGCACCAACTGCTGCAAATCAACATCTAGTGTACGATAAGCTCTAACAATTAAATCTGTGCATACACCCTGACTTAAAGGCACATCACCCATTGGATATTCGATGGCCTGGTAGGCGCCATCATATTTAACATTATGAGTTGTTCGTTCTTGCGCAGCTTTTACAAGCTGCTGAGAAAAAGATTCTGCATTTGCAAAACTTGTTTGCAAACACAAACAAGTTGCCATTGTTAAAAATGCTTTATTTAAGATCGAGGACATCCTGCATATCATAAAGACCATGATTTTTCGCAGACAACCAACTAGCTGCACGCATGGCGCCCGATGCAAATGTCATTCTGCTGGATGCTTTATGCGTAATCTCTACTCGCTCACCCGTTCCAGCAAACATTACGGTGTGATCACCTACGATATCTCCTGCACGAATGGTTTCAAAACCTATTGTTTTCTTATCGCGCTCACCAGTAATACCTTGCCGACCATATACCGCACAATCTTTTAAGTCTCTTCCCAAACTTTCTGCAACCACTTCACCCATTCGCAATGCCGTGCCAGATGGCGCATCTATTTTATGACGATGGTGTGCTTCAATGATTTCAATATCATATTCGTCACCCAATGTTTTAGCTGCTGTTTGCAAAAGTTTAAGACAGAGATTCACTCCCACGCTCATATTGGGAGCAAACATTATGGAAATAGTTTGGCTTGCTGCTTGAAGTTTTTGTTTTTGGGAATCATCTAGCCCTGTGGTGCCGATCACCATGGATTTACCATGTGTTACACAAGCCGCTAATGACTGCATGGTGCATACAGGAATAGTGAAATCAATTAACACATCAAATTCATCAACATGATTTTCTAAGTCACTATTGATTGCAACCCCAAGCCTTTCCAGCCCAGCAGTGATGCCTGCATCTTGGCCAATTGAGCCTGAAGACGCTATTTCAAACGCAGCACCTAATTGAGTGTCTTGATGATCCACACACGCCTGTATAAGTGTTTTACCCATACGACCACTTGCACCATTTACCGCTACACGAACCATTATTGAATGTCCTTTGAGTTAAGGACTAAAGTGTACACCAAACTATTCGCTCGTCACACGAGGCGAATAACGAGAATTACTCGTCCCAGAATTTTAGATTATCAAAAAAACCCTTCACATTGTCTGTCCAAGAATGTGATTTTGGACTATGACGATCACCACCCTTTTCAACATCCTTAGAGAATTCTTTCATCAGGTCTTTTTGTTTTTTAGTGAGGTTAATCGGCGTTTCTACTATGGTTGTGCAAAGCATGTCACCCGTTGCTCCACCACGAACAGGTTTCACACCCTTGCCTCGCAGCCTAAATAGACGCCCTGATTGAGATTCTGCTGGAATTTTTAATTTAACTTTACCATTTAACGTCGGCACCTCAATCTCACCACCCAGCGAAGCCATGCTAAAACTTATAGGAACCTGACAGTGCAAATTATTCTCTTCGCGAGTAAACAACTCATGTGGAAGCACATGAATTTCAACATACAAATCGCCCGATGGACCATTATTTGCACCTGCTTCACCCTCTCCACTTAAGCGAATACGATCACCTGTATCTACACCCGCTGGGACTTTAATAGATAACTTTTTATTCTCTTTCGTTAATCCTGTACCACGACAATAATCACATGGCACTTTAATTGTTTGACCTTTACCTCTACATTTTGGACATGCTTGCTGTATCGAGAAGAAACCTTGCTGCATACGCACTTGACCTACACCACCACATGTCTCACAAGTTTCTACTGTTGTATCCGGTGCCGCTCCGGAACCTTCACATTTTTCACAGGTGGATTGCTTTGGAATATCAATTGTAGATTCAGTTCCAAAAACAGCTTCTTCCAAGCTAACTTCTAACGCATATTGTAAATCGGAACCACGATATACACGCTGTCCACCACCGCTTCGTCCGCCGCCAAAAATATCGCCAAACATATCTCCGAATATGTCACCAAAATCACTGGCCCCGCCACCTGCTCCTTGCTCAACTCCTGCATGACCGTACTGATCATAAGCCTGGCGCTTGTTGGCATTACCTAAAACCTCATAGGCTTCTTTTGCTTCTTTAAATTTCGCTTCAGCTTCCTGGTCACCAGGGTTACGATCAGGGTGATACTTCATTGCAAGTCGACGGAAGGTTTTCTTTAAATCACCCTCTTGAACTGTGCGCTCCACCCCAAGCACTTCGTAATAATCTCTTTTTGCCATACTAATTTGAATTTTTCTTTTTTTATCTAATCAGAAATTTTTCAACACCCTATATACAAAAGTCCGAGGTCGTTTTTAAACGATCTCGGACCAATATTTATAGCTACTGGAATGTTACTTATTTTTTGTTGTCGTCTACTTCTTCAAACTCCGCATCAACCACGTCATCATCTGCAGCATTTTCTGAACCGCCTGCTGGAGCACCATCACCACCTGCTGCATCATTTTGAGCATACATGCGTTCAGCAAGCTTGCTTGAAGCTTCTGCCAGTGTTTGTGTTTTAGTTTCAATAACATCCTTATCATCTTTATCTAAAACTTCTTTCAGATCTTTAATTGCATTTTCAATTTGCATACGTTCTTCTTGCTCTACCTTATCACCCATTTCTTCAAGCGACTTCTCGGTAGCATGGATCATTTGGTCTGCGGTATTACGCGTTGTTACAAGCTCTGCAAACTTTTTATCTTCTTCAGCGTGCACTTCTGCATCTTTAACCATGTCGTTGATTTCATCATCCGACAAGCCACTAGAAGCTTTAATTACAATAGATTGCTCTTTACCTGTTGCTTTATCTTTTGCAGACACATTGAGTATGCCGTTCGCATCAATATCGAGCGATACTTCAATTTGTGGCACACCACGTTGAGCTGGTGGAATATCCGTTAAATCAAAACGGCCCAGAGATTTGTTTCCTGTAGCCTGTTCACGCTCACCCTGCAACACATGCACAGTTACTGCGGTTTGATTATTCTCTGCAGTTGAAAACACTTGTTGTGCATTGGTTGGAATCGTTGTGTTCTTTTCAATTAACTTAGTCATAACGCCACCCATGGTTTCAATACCAAGTGACAATGGAGTGACGTCAAGCAACAATACATCTTTAACATCGCCACCCAACACTCCACCTTGAATTGCAGCACCTACTGCAACAGCCTCATCCGGGTTAACGTCTCTTCGTGGTTCTTTACCAAAGAAGTCTTGCACGACCTCTTGCACCTTAGGCATACGAGTTTGGCCGCCCACTAAAATTACATCATCAATTTCAGAGGCAGAAAGACCAGCATCTTCAAGCGCTAGCTTGCATGGAGGTATAGTTCGCTGCACAAGCTCATCTACTAATGACTCGAGCTTGGCACGTGTAAGTTTAATGTTTAAGTGTTTAGGCCCAGTCGCATCTGCAGTAATGTAAGGAAGGTTTACCTCGGTCTGTTGACCAGAAGATAATTCAATCTTAGCTTTTTCCGCTGCTTCTTTGAGTCTTTGCAATGCAAGTGGATCGTTGTGTAAGTCAAAACCCTGATCTTTCTTAAACTCATCCGCTAGGTAGTCGATCAAACGCATGTCGAAATCTTCGCCACCAAGGAAGGTATCACCATTAGTTGATAACACTTCAAATTGATGCTCCCCATCAACTTCTGCAATCTCAATGATCGACACATCAAACGTGCCACCACCTAAGTCATATACAGCAATCTTGCTATCACCACGTTTTTTATCCATACCGTAAGCAAGTGCTGCAGCGGTTGGCTCATTAATAATTCGCTTTACTTCAAGACCGGCAATCTTCCCTGCGTCTTTTGTTGCTTGTCGCTGTGAATCATTAAAATATGCCGGCACAGTAATCACCGCTTCCGTTACCTCTTCGCCAAGATAATCTTCAGCCGTCTTTTTCATTTTCATTAAGATACGTGCAGAAATTTCTGGTGGCGCCATCTTTTCACCATTCACTTCTACCCATGCATCACCATTGTCAGCTTTAACAATGTTATATGGCACAAGCTTGATATCTTTCTGAACGGCGTCTTCATCAAAACGACGACCCACTAAGCGCTTTATAGCATTTAATGTATTGGTAGGATTGGTAACAGACTGGCGTTTTGCTGCCTGCCCTACTAAAACTTCTCCATCTTCAGCAAACGCAACAATGGATGGGGTGGTACGATCACCTTCACTATTCTCAATTACTTTAGGTGTAGTGCCTTCCATAACGGCAACACATGAATTGGTGGTTCCTAAATCTATTCCAATGATTTTACCCATCACTTATCTCCAAAAAACTCAAAATTACTTGATTAATATTTAAACAAACTCTTATATATGTACATAGATTGGGCCTCGTTACGTTATTTCAAGGACAAACTATAAAAAAATCGACTTTTCACACCAAAAATACTGCAATTTGATGTTTTCCAGCATTGAGCGGTAATAATTAGGCTTTATTTAACCCGCCTTAGAGACGATTACCATTGCTGGTCTGATCAAACGACCATGTAAGGTATAGCCCTTTTGAACCACAGTTAGCACGGTATTTGGCTCATGCTCTGTGCTTTCTTGCATGGTCATCGCTTCATGCAAGTTAGGGTCAAAAGTTTCACCTAGTGGATTTAATTCTTCTACTGAAAACTTTTCAAACACACTATTGAATATTTTTAGTGTTAATTCAGTTCCTTCTTGCAACTTCTTAACATCAATATCTTCTGCATTTAAACCTAATTCCAAACTATCCTTAACCTGTAATAACTCATTGGCAAACTTTTCTATCGCATATTTATGAGCATTAGAAACATCACGCTCAGTGCGCTTACGCAAGTTCTCCATCTCAGCTTGCATGCGTAACATTTTTTCATGATTTTCTGCAGCTTGTTGTTGCGCATCTTCTAATTGCTGATCTAACGCTTGCATTGAATCAGTTTCATTAAGCTCATTTCCCTCAGACTCTGTTTCAGTCTGAGATTGAACATCTTCTTGATCTTGCATGTCTTCTGGTGTTTGCTCATTCACTATTGAATCATCCGTATCTACATTTTGCCCTGAAATTTTCTCTGAACTGGACATTGGGTTAATTAAATATGTAGGTAATTTTTTACTATTCAACCCTAAGTATTCAAATTTTATTACTGCTTATTATTTAAGGCTTCGCCTAGTAGCTTAGCAGTTAGGTCTACAATGGGTATTACTCTTTCGTAAGACATCCGCGTGGGTCCGACTACCGCTAAAACTCCCATAATCTCATCATCTACCGCGTAAGGAGAAGTGACTACACTGCAATCATCAAGTGCTTTATAACCAGATTCTTGGCCGATAAATATTTGTATACCCTGCGCACATATACATCGATCCAGTAGTGTCAAAAACTCTCGTTTTTGACTAAATGCATCAAACAAGCCTCGCAGCTTATATATATCGGATAACTCTTCATATTCCATTAAGTTTGTTTGGCCTACGACCACATAATCTGGCTCACCAGGATTTGTATCTGAAAATACTTTCTCTCCCATCTCAACTGCAGACCGCATTAACTCATTCATATTTTGGCGAACATGATCCAATTCCTGAAGAATTTTTTGGCGCGCCATTACCAGATCCTGTCCAGCACACAATTCATTCAAGTAATTAGCAGCCTGCTCTAATTCCGAAGGACTATATTCTCGATCAGTATGAATGATCCGATTTTGCACTTCTTTTTGATTAACAATTAGTATTGCAAGTACACGCTGATCAGATAATGGCAAAAATTCTATTTGTCGCAATTCAACACGATCATGCTTTGGCAAAGTAACTACACCTGCCATACTTGTTAAACCCGAAAGTAGTCCAGATGCACTTTCCACCAAACCATTCATACTTAAATTAGAAGTAAGATCTTTTGATACGCGAGTCACTAAATCTTTTGTTAACGGCTGAACTGTCAACATGGTATCCACAAACAAGCGATAACCTTTGGTAGTTGGTATGCGTCCCGCAGATGTATGCGGTGCTTCAACAAATCCCATTTCTTCGAGATCTGCCATCACATTGCGAACCGTAGCAGGACTGATATCAAGCTCTGACATCTTTGCTAGGTTCCTTGACCCCATTGGCTGCCCATCCGTAATATAGCTCTGCACCAACACCTTTAATAAGTGTTGAGCTCGTACATTTAACGAGCTATTTAAATCGTCATTAAGCGTCATAGATAGATAACAGAATGTAGTGTTAGCGGATGATTGTTTAGCACTCAGTATAGTAGAGTGCTAAATAATCATTGCAGCCAACCCTTTTCATGTCAAGAAGGCAGTTGGCGAGGGTTACAGCCCATGGTGTAAGCGCCAGATCCATGGTAGCTTTAATATAAATCAAAGACATAAACCACTCGTGAGCCAGTTTTCCAAAATCGGTATTATCTCTAAGCCTGACGATCCGGCGATTGCCAAAACCGTTCAGTCCTTATACCAATATCTTCAAGGCCAATCACTTGAGATCTTCACGGATAAAGTTACCACCTCGTTTCTGACTTCTGAGTCCCTATCAACCTCTAGCCTAGATGAGCTAGCAAAAAATTGTGAACTAGTCATAGTCGTCGGTGGTGATGGCACAATATTGCATGCTGCACATACTCTGATTCAAAAAGAGATCCCTCTACTAGGAATTAATCTTGGTCGCTTAGGGTTTCTTGCTGAAATTAGCCCACAAGAAATAGAAAAACAACTTGACCTAATCTTCTCTGGTGAACTTAAAGAAGCAAAACGTATCGTTTTACAAGCCAGTTTAATTCGCAACGGTAAAGTAATCGCTTCGTGTTGCGCGATAAACGATGTAGTCGTTCATGCCAAACAAATGGTACGCATGATTGAATTAGAATCACGTGTTAACAATCATTATGTAAATACACTGCGTGCAGATGGTTATATAGTGGCCACACCAACGGGCTCAACCGCCTATGCATTATCTGGTGGGGGCCCAATATTACACCCCAACGTAGATGCAATTGTATTAGTGCCCATATGTCCACATACATTGAGTAATCGACCTATTGTAGTAAATGCAGATAGCCGTATTGAAATATTATTATCTGAAGAAAACCGACACACCGCTTTAGCATCGGTAGATGGACAAATTGATATGGATTTTATGCCAGGTGACACAATCGTGATCGAGCGATGCAAACATGCATTACGACTCATTCAACCTAAAAACTATGATTACTATGATGTTTTGCGTGCCAAATTACGCTGGAGCACATCACCTGACACTGGCAACAAATAAGCAGTAAAATTCTTAGCAAGTATGCTCAAATCTATTTTTATTAAAAACTTTGCAATCATCGACGAATTGGAGCTGGATTTTTACGATGGCATGAGTGTGCTAACGGGTGAAACCGGCGCAGGTAAATCTATTATTATTGATGCGCTCAACCTGGCTCTAGGCAACAGAGCTGATCGTTCCGTTGCACGTACAGAAAAAGAAAATGTAGAAGTGGTTGCCACCATAGACGCCAACGGTTCAAACGAAGCCATTGCCTGGTTAAAAGAACATGACCTGGATGATAATAACGAATGCGTTTTACGACGAGTGATTAATAAGGATGGAAAATCCAAAGCTTACATTAACAACAGCCCTTCTTCAGTTGCTGCCTTGCGAAGTCTGGGCGATTTATTTGTAGATGTATATGGACAACACGAACATCAATCACTGATGCGTCTTGATATGCAAAGACAGTTACTTGATGGCTTTGCTAACAACAATAAATATATCGATAAATTGGCTACCGTGTTCCGCCTTTGGCAAAGCCTAAAAAACCAATTAGAAATTGCTCAAAGCAACCAAGCGGATACTCGTGCAAAACTAGAGTTACTGCGCTATCAATTTCAAGAATTTGAAGAACTGAATTTACACAGCGGTGAATATGAAGAGATCAATGAAAAGTTTACACTGTTAAATAACTCCAAAGAGCTAAATGAAAACAGCATGCGCATTTCGCAACAACTTGCTGGCGATGGTGACAGCTCAATATATGACTCTCTTAGCACATTAATCAATGATGCTGAAAAGTATGCTGCCATCGATAATGATTTAAATGAACCCATAGAATTATTACGCAGCATTCACATACAAACCAAAGAAGTCGCTGCCAGCCTGCGTAGCTACTCAGAAAAAATCTCATCCAATCCGCAAGAATTACAAATTCTTGAGGACCGTATTACTAAAATTGAAGAAATATCCCGCAAACATAAAGTTAAACCCAAGCAACTTGTTGCTATGCATACTTCCATCAAAAAAGAATTAGATTCTCTAGAAAGTGGAGATGATGATCCTGATAAAATTAATGCTTCCATGCAAGAAGCAGAGAAACTTTATCGAACAACCGCCAAGAAAATCAGTAGTGCACGCAAAAAAGCAGCTAACGAGCTTAACGAAAAAATTACCGAATCTATGCAAGCACTAGGTATGCAAGGCGGTCGATTCCATATTAAAATAGAACCAAAGAAGTTGGCTGAATTAACCTTAAATGGCTTGGATGAGATACAATTTTTAGTAAATACTAATCCTGGCCAAACATTACGGCCACTTAACAAGGTTGCATCAGGAGGCGAACTTTCAAGACTGAGTCTTGCCATACAAATGGCCACCTCTAATAATCTAAAAATTCCTACACTTATATTCGACGAAGTTGATACTGGCGTAGGTGGTGCTACTGCAGAAATTGTTGGCAAGCATTTACGAAAACTTGGTCATAATGCTCAAGTATTTTGCGTAACTCATTTGCCCCAAGTAGCCGCTCAATCACACCATCACTATAAAGTGGATAAATTTGAAAAAAACAAAACCATTGCAACTAAAATATCCCACTTAACTGAAGATGATCGTATTACAGAACTTGCACGCATGTTAGGCGGCGTGGAACTAACTAAAAACACTCAAGAGCATGCAAAAGAAATGCTCCGTCAAAGCAAATTATAATCTCATGAACTATATAAAAATATTAGCTTACACTTTATCTTTAACTTTACTTATTGGCTGCCAGAGCAAACTACTAACGGTACATAAAATTGATGTGCAACAAGGTAACGCACTAGATATAGAGATGGTGAACAAAGTTGAAATAGGCATGACGCAAGACCAAGTGCAATATGTTCTCGGCAGCCCTCTCATCACGGATAGCTTTCACCCTGATCGCTGGGATTACATTTACTTTTTTATTCCAGGTTATGGTGAGCAAGAAAAGCGCCAACTTACATTAATATTTGATCGAGGCGAAGTAATAGAAATCAATAAACATAATATTGCAGAGAGCAGCATTGCGAGTGATTCCTCAAAAGGCCCAGAAGTTGACGATAAAAAAGAAACTGAAAATAACAACCAGGAAGATGAATTAAGCGAGAAAGATCAAGAAGATTTAGAAGCCCTTGAGAAACAAGCTGATACCTTAGAAGAAGTGTTACAAGAAAACAAAAACCTAGATAACTAAACTTTATTTTACCTAGGCAACTATCCAAAAAATCATCTTTCAGTAAAGTTTATAATACAAATTAACTCAATAAAGAATTATTTACATTCGCCGATTCGGCTACCTTCCCATTTAGTAGACATTGAAAATTCTTGGCCATTAAAATTAGCTTTAATCACCATATCTCCAGTAATAGCGTTGCCAGTCGATTGAGCACTACCTTCACCTGTCATCGCAACTCCTTCGTTTAAACACTGAATACTCCACTGCATAGATTTTTTATCGGAATTAGACTCAAGCACTTCGCATCCAACATTATCATCCATCATGCTTTCAGGGCTAATTTCAGATTCTTTAATACAATCTTGTGATACATTTTCATGCGTGCCGCCCGGACTAATGACTTGGCTTTTTGTTTCCCACAACCCTGGCTCAACTTGCATTCCACCAGCAAAAACTAAACCAGCAAAACAACAATAAAGTGCAAGTGCTGTAATAATTTTAAATGCATTTTTTAACATAGTAAGTACCTAATATAAGTTATTGGAAATCTATATAATTATTGGCGACCATATTTTCAATCACAATCCTCATATACCAGCACGCATTCGACGCGCGTGCATAGGGTCCATTGTTAGTGGTCTATAAATTTCTACACGATCTTGATCATGCAATGGTTGTGTATTTTGTACAATTTTTCCATAAATACCAACCTCAATATCATCAAGATTAATTTCACTATGCTTTTGCAGTATCAATGACTTATTTATTGCTTGCTCGACAGTGCTATTCGCAGCCAGCTCAACACATATAATTTCTTGGTCCTGAGCAAATGCATAGGCTACATACACAGATATTTTTTGTTCATTAGCCATATAGTTGTTGCGCTCTTTCTGTAAATGCAGATACAAGTTTATTTGCAATTTGGTTAAATATCGGCCCCAATGTAGCTTCATAAAGACGGTTAGAAAATGAAAACTGCATGTCCAACTCAACCTTGCATGCTTGTTCGCTCAATTCATGAAATATCCATGTACCCACTAAATGTTTAAAGGGTCCTTTGACTAAACGCATGGTGATTTCTCTATCAGTATTCAGCTCATTACAAGTAGTCACGGATGCTTTGATACCACGCTTAGCAAAACTCATTGTTGCTTGTTTTTCTTGTGCATTTTCACTATGCACCTCACACTGCACACACCAAGGAACAAACTCTGGATATGAATCTATATCATTTACTAAATTAAACATTTGAGCCGCAGAAAATGGCACTAATGCACTACGTTGCACATGAGTCATAAATATTACGTAACAAGATTTAGCTTTTCAAGAACACCTAACACATGTAGGAATATAAGTGTTACACCAATCGGTGTGATATACCTAGCTAAGAAACGCCATATTTTATATGCACCTTCATGTTTAATTTTTAATTCTTCACGACGTGATTTTTCTGTCATTGACCATGCGGCAAAGACACAAATCAACAAACCTCCTAATGGCAACATGATGTTTGAAGTTAAATAATCAAGTAAATCGAAAAAAGACTTGTCTTCCAAAAAAGTCCCATTAAAAACTTCAATTTTTTTCCAGCTGTTAAACGAATAAACTGTCCCCAACCCAATGGCCCACACCACCAAGCCACAAACCATTGAAGAAATAAAACGTGAAATTGAAAATCTTTCTATTAACCAAGCAACAGCGGGCTCAATTAATGATATTGCAGAAGTCCACGCAGCAAATACTAATAGAATGAAAAATAGTGTGCCGAATATTAAGCCACCGCTCATTTGCCCAAATGCCAATGGCAAAGTATTAAAGATTAACCCTGGCCCCTGACTCGCCTCCAAACCATTTGCAAATACAATTGGAAAAATAGCTAAGCCAGCTAAAATAGCCACTAAAGTATCCGCCAACGCAACCTGAAAACTGGTTGTGGCAATTGATGCATCATCTGGTAAGTACGAGCCGTACATCATGATAGCGCCCATTCCTAAACTTAAACTAAAAAATGCTTGCCCCATTGCTTTGAGTACAACCTCAGGACTTAATTTAGAAAAATCTGGAGTGAATAGGAATTTCAATCCTTCAATAAAATCCCCATTCAGCATTGCATAACCAATCATGATAATTATCAAAACAAATAGGGCTGGCATAAGTATGCGTACGGCTTTTTCCAAACCATTAGTAACCCCTCTCACCACCACTAACATGGTTAATACAATAAATAAGGTATGCCAAAACAAAAGGCGTTGCGGGTTAGAAATTAAATTAGTAAACACCTCACCAGCCCGTTCACCCGTCACACCTGAAAAGGTTCCCGTTGCAGTCTCAACAATGTATGCGAGCGCCCAACCCGCAATCACACTGTAGTAAGAGAGTATTAAAAATCCAGCAAGCACGCCCATTATCCCAAGCAAGCGCCACACTCTACTTCGCTTTTCTTCAGCTGCAAGGGTCGTCATGGTATTTACGGGACTTCTTCTACCTCGTCGCCCGAGCAACACTTCTGACATCATCACTGGAATACCGAATAGCGCTATACAAAGCAAATATAAAAGTACAAATGCTCCACCACCATTCTCACCTGCTATATATGGAAATTTCCAAATATTCCCTAAACCCACAGCAGATCCTGCAGCTGCAAGCACAAATACAAAGCGTGAGGACCAATATCCGTGTATCGAAGTTCTTACTGTTGCCATAGTTTTCTTATTTTATTTATATACAAATTTAGCAAGTTCACCGCAAGTGATTCTAAACTATCAAATTATTATCGAATGCTTATCATAAATACACCATAATACCCCGATGGCAAAGGCTAAGCATAAATCAGATAACACGATCGCGGTTAATAAAAAAGCTCGGCATGACTACTTTATTGAAGAAAAAATTGAAGCAGGGCTCGTCTTAGAGGGTTGGGAAGTCAAAAGCTTGCGAGCAAAAAGTGTACAATTAAAAGAAAGCTATGTGATTGTAAAAAACATGGAAGCTTGGTTGCAAGGCGCTCACGTTAGCCCGCTACCCTCAGTTTCCACGCATAAGACCCCTGACCCTACCCGTACTCGAAAATTATTAATGCACAGTAGAGAACTCGGAAGATTAATAGGCGCCGTCGAACGAAAAGGGTACACACTCGTGCCTTTATCTATGTACTGGAAAAAAGGTATGGCTAAATTAGAAATTGGTTTAGCGAAAGGAAAGCAAAAGCAAGATAAGCGCGCCAGCATTAAAGAGAGAGATTGGCAACGCGATAAACAACGACTGTTGAAGCACAGCTAGGATAATTAACCTAGCGCAAGTTAAGGTGCGCTAGGTTAGGTTAGACATTCAAATAATATTTTAAATATTTGTTTTAGTTAACTTTAATACCACAGTTAAATACACCAGACTTGGCTTCTTTTTGCGTCGCCTCTATACATTCCGCATAAGAACCAAATTCACCCACTATGGTTGAAGCACTTGAGTTAGCGCTGGCAAACACTTCACCTACCCACTTACCGCTAGCCGTACCGCCATCATCTCCACATGCTGTGAGCATTACAGCAAATAAAATACTTACTAAAACCTTACCTAACATTAGACATCTCCACATAAGTTAATTCTTGGGGTTTCTCAGAACAGTGTATTAGAAAAATTCAGAAAAAGGTAACGAAAAACATGCAACTCAGCAACTGCTAAGACATTTTTCTTTCTATCACTATTTAGGTTTATCTTGTAGCCAAACGCAGCCAGATTCACTTTCTTGTTGAATCTTGCTCAAAAAAGCATCATGTGCCTGTAACTCTTCATCACTTGCATAAATTACTTTCAGAGCATCACGGTTTTTATCAAGTCCCGCCTGAGTACTTTTTCCTTTAGACAAAGAATCTGCATTTGCCGCTAAACTTAAGCTTGTTTGACCGCCTGTTAAAGCAAGATATACATCGGCAAGAATTTGCGCATCGAGCAACGCCCCATGCAACTCTCTATGAGAATTATCTATATCATAACGCCTGCACAAAGCATCCAAATTATTTTTTTGTCCCGGATGCATTTTCCTAGCCATGCTCAACGAATCAATTACTTTGCAGCATTTATTAATATCCGTAATTTTATGGCCCGCTAACTTTAATTCTGCATTAATAAAACCAACATCAAAATTAGCGTTGTGAATAATTAATTCAGCATCGGCTACAAATTCTATAAAATCATCAACTACACTTGAGAAATGCGGTTTATCCGCAAGAAACTCAAGCGAAATTCCATGCACTTCTTGTGCACCTGCATCAATCTCACGCTCTGGATTTAGAAACTGATGGTACTGTTGATCTGTTGTGCGACGATGAAGAACCTCTACACAACCTATTTCAATTATTCGATGACCTTGTGATACTTCAAGGCCGGTAGTTTCTGTGTCGAGTACAACTTGTCGCATTTGAGTTATTTGTAAGCCATAAAAATTCTACAATAACAGATTATCAATCGCTTCATTCGCTAATTGATCTACCAGTTCATTTTCTGCATGACCACTATGTCCTTTCACCCACTCCCAAGTAACATCGTGTTGTTCAACTAACTTATCAAGCTGTTTCCATAAGTCTTCATTCTTAACTGGCTTTTTTGCAGCGGTTTTCCAACCGTTCTTTTTCCAATTCGCAAGCCATTGCTGGATTCCATCCATTACATATCGAGAGTCAGTGGTAACATGAACCGCACATACCTTAGTTAATTTTTCAAATGCAGAAATAACTGCCTGTAACTCCATACGATTATTCGTTGTCTCTTCAGTGGCGCCATTGATATGAGTTTCTTTACCAGCATAACGGAGAATCGCCCCCCATCCACCCGGACCTGGATTACCTCTACAAGCTCCATCGGTATAAATTTCAACTCGATTTTCGGACATTACTATTCTTCCTTGCAGTAGGTTCACTTATATTCACAGGAATCATACGGCGACGTGGTTTCCAAGGTTGCAGGGTTGGTGTAAGCGTTAACTCGCGCTTCTTAGCGATAAATATCTGCAATCCACCTAAACGCCCTAAACCCACTTTTTCCGCTTTGCTTAAAAACTTCATTCGTTGTTGGAATCGCTCATTTTGTATGGGTGGCTGCAAGCCAACATGCTCAGTAGCCACTAATTTAAATCCCAATAACGATAACCAATCCTTCATCCTTCTTGGAGTGAAAAAATGGGCCGACCATGGTGCACGTTGACTACGTAAGAATATTAGTTTACTTAAACCCATCATGCTAAATGGGTTAAAGCCAATTAACACCAAATGTCCTTCAGAGATCATCACACGATGTATCTCCCTTAAAACTTGATGAGGTTTTGGAGAAATATCTAATGTATGAGGCAAAACAATAAGATCTAATGTATTTGGAGGGAGAGGCAATGCAAGAGGATTAGCCACAACATTCCCTTTTTCAGTATTTAAGGTCATGTAGATTTTCTGCCCTATCCTACTGCTTGACATTAAATCGATATCTTCAGCCAAACCGCCTATTTGCAAAGCATGATAACCAAACAAACTTGGCAGTAACTCATTTACCTTAACTAATAGTTCTTTGTATAAATTTTGTCCTGCAGGCGTTAAATACCACTCTTGTAATTGTTGTGTGTATTTAGCTGAATTAAATAGCACTGACTCTTTCATAAATTAATTCTACCTTAAAACAAACGCTTGTAATGCAAACTTTTCATAATAGATCAGAGTCACAGTATAGTTAACTAATTCCATTTTTAATTTAAGTGTTGAACTATTTGTGCTGTCTCTTTATGCTTCGCGACAATGGAGAAATGGGCACTAAACAGGAACGGTTTACTAGTAATTTTCATGTCTTTTATAGCCATAGGCTGTTCGCACTCTCCAACAAATTCAGATCTTAGCGATCCCACAGATCTAAATAATCTACTATCAAAAAATGCAGATTTTATTAATCCGCCACTTAACGATTACCTAGAAGAAGACCTAACCAGCGCTACAGATAATCACCTAATATGGCAGCATATCGAAAACGAGCTAGCCTTAGCGAATCTTTATAACCATCCGCGCGTTATTCAACAGAAAGACAAATTTCTTAGCCAGAACAACTATCTCGCCAAAGTAACTGAACGCTCAGAACCGTTTATTTATTTCGTATTAAGTGAAGTTGTAGACCGACAAATGCCAGCTGAATTGGCTATTTTACCTATTGTTGAAAGCGGTTATCACCCAAGAGCACGATCACATGCACGAGCAGAAGGTTTATGGCAAATAATGCCGTTCACTGCGAACGATTTAGGCTTAAAACGCACCGTGGGTTACGACGGTCGCCATGATGTTCATGCATCGACTTCTGCAGCACTTGACTACCTTTCTCAAATGCATAATTTGTTTGATGGAGACTGGTTACTAGCACTTGCGGCCTATAATGCTGGACCGCAACGAGTAAAACGTGCATTAAGAAAAGTCAGTACGAATGAACATGGCACTTATGATAAGGACATATATTGGGATTTACATTTACCGCGCGAAACCCTCAACTATGTCCCAAAGATTTTAGCACTCAGCTCGATTATTAATGATAGAGACATCAACCGTACACCACTTCATCCAGTAGAAAACAAACCTTACTTAGCATCGATACAACTTAGCAAACGCATTTCTCCTGCAAAACTAATTCAAGCTGCCGCCGCTAATGAATCTGAAATTAAATTATTAAACCCCGCAATACGAAATCTTAATACTCCGATAGCAGCCGGTTATAATTTATTAGTACCAAAGCGTGATGCAGAATTTTTAGCACTTGCTATTGATAACATGAAAGAAGCGCCTCAGCCAAAATGGGCTAAACATAAAATTAACCGAGGTGAATCATTAGGCGGCATAGCACTGCGATATGGCACAACCGTGAATGCCTTGCGAGAATCAAATAACTTACGAAACAATAATATTGTAGCTGGACGCACCTTAACTGTACCTCTCCAAACTACTGAAATCTCAAATCTAAGCTATACAAAGAATAGCAGCACAACAGCATCACTAAGTAACTCCACTGAAACTATCGATACACCATATATGTATGTAGTCGCTTTGGGTGATAGCTTCTGGAAGATTGCTAATCAAAACAACACAACGGTAAAACGATTATTCGAACTCAATGATCGCAATGCCAACCAACCTCTTCAACCAGGTGAAACCATCTTGGTAGACTAAGCCTCGAACCTCAGACCCAACCCAGTCCTTTCTAGCCCAACTTAGACTCAACCCTGACCCCGCTCACCAGCATATCCAAATACCTTTGTAGCACCCTAAATATCAAGGTGCATCTCATAATTCACTGATTTTAATGGCTTACGTCTCTAAAAAGTGAGTTTTCGTCGTACGCCAAGCTGCCACTTATAGTCCTGAAAGGGGCGTCTGTAGTATGCTCCAAAGCCCTGGCATACCAATACACTTGCTATGGAAATCTAGATCTTAAATATGATTTTACTCAAGCTATCAGCAATGACAGAACACTATACTGATTGACTTGCACTACTCGTATATAAATCTTCGATTAGGCACAAGTAAACAAGAGACAAACGGATGTGTGCATGAGTCTAGTTAGACTTAATTAAGCATCAACATACATATGCTTAAAGAAAATAAAACAAACACCAAGTGGTTTACATTAAGCCTACTGATTTCAGTTGCTATTGCTGCATTGCTTTGGACAATGCAACCACCAATATTAGTAACGCAAGTAACCGTTATCACTTTAATTTCATTAGTCTCACTCACGTGGGCATTTATGGTGCCCCCCAAAAGTAATGAGCTGGTGACATCACAAAAAGATGCAGTGAACCAATTTGAGTCTCGAAATAATAATCGTAATGTAGGGCTAAAACTTCAAGGCTTAGGACAATTAAATGTTGCACTCGAAAAATTCAAACAATGTCCTCACAATCACGACACGGCAAACCTACTCTATAACTTAGCTATTGATTTCCAAATTAAAGGTGAACCTGGAAACGCTAAAAATGCATTTGCATTTATTTCAAGCTTTGAACCAAATTTTAAAGATGTTCAGCAACGCATTGCTTCTTTTAGCAGTGAACCTGTTATTCCAAATGACACCCCAAGCGAAGATCAGACAAACTTAGCAATTAACCAAAATGAGCCAAATAACTTAGTCATACCATTGCCCATCCCATCGTCTGAGGAAATCAAGCCTGAACGAGTTATTGATAAGCACTCCACCATTATTGAAAAAGCCGTTGCATCTGGAAAGACCATTATTCTGACGCCCGATGCTGAGCCAGAAGAAGAAATTATTCTCGGAGAAGAAGTAAGCGAATACCCGACACTTTACGGCAGCCGTTACAAAGTCAAAAATATTCTCGGCCAAGGTACCACAGGAGCCGTATTCAAAGGCAAGGACATTGTCACCGAAAAAATCATTGCCGTTAAAGTGCTCAATTTATCATCAGAGCTTGAGGCTAACCAGCTAGAGGAGTATAAATTTCGCTTTCATAGAGAAATCGAGACTGCGGGTAGTTTGCATCACCCCAATATTGTAAAAATTCTCGATAGCGGTGAAACAGACGGTTTTGCCTATATAGCAATGGAATATGTAGATGGTATTAACTTACGAAGCTATGCTCGAGCAGACCGCCTACTACACCCCAAAACAGTATTAAAAATCATTGCACAATGTGCAGATGCCTTAGCCTACTCACACAAACAAGATCTTATCCACAGAGACATAAAACCTGCGAATATCATCTATAACCAAGGCGATGATTACGTTAAGCTTACAGACTTTGGAATTGCGAGAATCCCTGATTCAACAAGAACACGCGCGGGATCAATTTTAGGTACACCATTGTATATGTCGCCAGAACAACTAGCAGGTGAAAGATTAGATGCCCGTTCAGACCTATATTCATTAGGAGTAACCCTATACCATCTATTAACCGGCTCACCGCCATTTAGACCCAAAACCATGGCCGAGCTAATGCGATCGATTACACAAGAACAACATAAAGATATTTCTGAGATCAACCCAAGCACACCCTCATGCATAGCCTGGACCGTAAACAAAGCACTCGAAAAAGAGCCAGACAAACGCTTCCAGTCTGCAGCCAGCATGGCCAACAAGTTACGCGAATGCGAAATGATGTTAGATAGCTTATGAACCTCAAAGGCATTTTAGACATTGCGGGCCGTTCAAATGTTGGGCTCGTGCGCACCAACAACGAAGACAAGATCGGTGAAGATCAGGAAATCGGTTTAGTTGTTCTTGCTGACGGTATGGGTGGATATAAGAGCGGTGAAGTCGCTAGTGAAGTTGCAGTAAATACCATTCTCGAAGAACTACGCTCCTTCATACCAGATTTAGTGCCCGGCGAAATAGATGAAAAAACCGGCTACACAAGAGAAAGTTTAGCTGCAAGAAACTCAGTCGTAAAAGCCAATGAAGCTATATTTTCCATGAGCAGCAACGAAGCACAATATCGTGGCATGGGAACTACTCTAGTGATGGGAATTTTTTATGACAACCAAATCACCATTGCACATGTTGGCGACTCAAGAATGTATCGCTACCGTGATGGCAAACTACAACAAATAACAGTTGACCATACTTTATTACAAGAACTTGTAGATCGTGGTTTCTACACACAAGAAGAAGCTAATACATCTTTAAATAAGAACTTAGTAACACGTGCTCTTGGTATCGAAGGCAGCATAGCCGTAGACATTAAAGAAGATCTCGCGATGCCGGGTGACATCTATCTTCTGTGCTCCGATGGTCTGACAGATATGGTCGATGATCAGGAAATTCATGCAACCGTAACCGCCTTTAGAGACAATCTAGATCAGCTAGCTGACAAACTTATCGCCATAGCAAATGACAATGGTGGACGAGACAATGTTTCAGTATTGTTAGCTCAGCCAAATAAAGAATTCCCTGGCAAAAAAAATTGGAAGTCAAAATTCGGCAAGTTATTATCAAAATAGACCATGAGTTATGAGCACTGCAAAATTAATTATCAGCCTAGACGAAAAAGTAGTTGATGAAATTCCTATTGAAAAGGAAACCATTACTATTGGAAGACGCACCGATAACGACCTTTGTTTAGATAACTTAGCCATTAGTGGCTATCACTCACAAATCAATTTTGTACTTGACGACTGCTTCTTAGAAGACCTAAACAGCACTAACGGCACCTTCGTAAATTCGAAAATTGTCAAAAAACATGCACTTAAAGATGGTGACATTATCGATATTGGTAACCATCGCATCAAGTACATAAACCATTTAGCATCAAGCTCCGCAAATAGCGAATTTGAAAAAACACTAATATTAACTGCCACTTCTGATAGAAAAAATGCACTTGAAGAAGAACAAGATGTGCAGTCTTTAGAAGACCAAATCAACGAGCTTGAAGATGAGATTTGTGAAGCAATGGAATCAGATGATCATCAGAATGATTCACTTGATATTGCAGATGAAAGTTCAAGTGGCAAAAATAATGAGAGCAATCAATCTGATGACTCTAATCATCAATTAGAATCTGCATCTAATGATGAAGCGGAAGATATTCAAATAAATTCACAGCCTCCAGCATCTAACATTGGCCGCATTCAAATTTTGAATGGGAAAAATAGTGGCAAAGAAATCGCTTTAGATAAATCTTTAACAACCGTAGGCAAGCCTGATGTTGCGGTGGTTGGCATTACAAAACGTAATACTGGCTACTACATTATGCACATTGATGGAAACCCTAACACTCCCTCCAAACTTAATGGTGAAGAGATTGCTGCAAAAGCTGAACCAATTGAAGATCACGACATCATTGATGTCGCAGGTATTAAACTAGAATTTTTTGTCGAATAGCGCTCTAACCCAGCCCTTCACTCATACCCAATTAACGGCCAATATCTAGAATGGTCGCTTATTAATCCTTAGTCATTCAGAAAAATTTAGAGACCACACCGTCACTTTGCTATGTGTTGGTAAAAATGACTTTTGTTTTGTTATAAAGACTAATAGTTGTATTTTAACAATAATTCCACACACTAACATTGCTAAAGCATATAAAATAATTGCCGATATATTCATGATTATTTTGCAATTTATGCACAAATGTAATGACAGTGAATACAATATTCAAACATTCCGACCCAAGTGATCTAAATGAAATACAGAAGATCGCAAAAAAGACTATTGATCAGAGTTACCGATACTTTCTTGGTGATGAAACTGTTGATCACTATTTAAAAAGTGATCACTTAGATACATATTTGCGAAAGAATATCGATCGCGCATGGTCTCTGCACCAAGAGCACAACATACTTGGTTTTTCAGTATGCATAGATAATGTAATCGACTTTATGGTAATTGATGCAGGCCAACAGAGAAAAGGATTCGGAACAATGCTACTTAAACATTGCGAAAACTACTTATTTGAAAATCATCGTGTTATAGCATTAGAAAGTTTTGAAGAACACGCTATCGCACATAGATTTTATGAAGCTAACAATTGGAAAAAAATAGCAAAATACAAAGACACTGAATATAATGCAGTGAAACACATCTTCCGCAAACACCACGCCTAAGAAAGAAAATTTATCTATTTACGCCTGCAAGCGAACAGGTGGCACTAACTTTGGCACTGCAGCCAACAATTTTTTAGTGTATTCATGCTGAGGATTAGTGAGCACTTGCTCCACCTCACCTTCTTCTACAATTTTACCTTGATACATAACCGCTACTCGGTCTGCAAAGTATGCGACTACCGACATATTGTGAGTAATAAACAAATAACTAATTCCCAAACGAGCCTGCAATTCATTTAATAAATCTAATATCTGTGCTTGAACAGAAACATCCAAAGCACTGGTTGGTTCATCACAAATTATGACCTTAGGGTTTACAGCTAATGCTCTTGCGATACAGATACGCTGACGCTGACCACCCGAAAACTCATGCGGATATCTTAAATGCGCATCTTTTGACAAACCTACTTGTTCCAAGAGCTCTAATACTCGTGCTTGTCGTGCATTGCTGTCTTTTAAAACATTAAGCGCCTTCATACCTTCTTCTATAATGTCGCCAACCAACATACGAGGATTCATAGAAGAATAAGGATCTTGAAAAACTATTTGCAGGTTGGTGCGTTGTTCAAGTAAATCTTGCTTTCCAATTGCATGTATTGGTAACCCTAAATACGAAACTTCACCTGAAGTAGGTTGAACTAAACGTAAAATTCCTTTTCCTACCGTGGTCTTACCACTGCCTGATTCACCTACTAGTGCAACCGTTTTACCCGGCGGGATCTCTAGTGAAACACCATCTACGGCCTTTACATGCCCTACTGTGCGTTTCAAAATTCCTTTCTTAATTGGAAAGTGCACTTTTAATTCTTTAACACGCAAAGTATCTTTATCTGATACCTTATGATCAACAACTTTTTCAATTTCACTAGCAGCTAATAATGGTTTGCCACGCTTCTCCATCGCAGGTAAAGCTGCAAATAATTCCCAACTATAATCATGCTGAGGATTAGAGAAAAATATTTCATTCGTTGATTGCTCTACAATTTTACCTTGCTTCATGACCGCAACATGATCAGCTACTTGCTTTACCACACCCAAATCATGAGTAATGAATAAAATCGCCATTTTAAATTTCTGCTGCAGCTCATTAATCAAGTCTAAAACACGCGCTTGAATCGTCACATCTAACGCAGTAGTGGGTTCGTCTGCTATTAATAACTTGGGCTCACATGCTAGCGCAATCGCAATCATCACGCGTTGCTTCATACCACCTGAAAGCTCATGCGCATAAGTATCTATAGTATGCGCAGGATTCTTGATGTTTACTGCATCCAGTAAATCTAGAGCACGTTGCCTTGCTTGCGACTTACTCATGCCTTTATGGCGAACGAGCACTTCCGCTATTTGCTTACCCACTTTAACTACAGGATTAAGTGATGTCATGGGCTCTTGGAAAATCATAGAAATGCCACTACCACGTATATTGCGCATATCTCGCTCTGGAAGGGATAGTAAATCTTGATTACCAAGGTAGATTGAGCCGGTGGTAACGCGTGCAGATTCTGGAAGCAGACGTATCGCAGACAATGCGGTAATAGACTTGCCACTACCTGACTCTCCCACTAATGCAAATGTCTCACCTTCATTAACCTCAAAACTCACCCCATCCACTACCGTATTCCTTCGACTGCCTGTTTCAAAGACAGTTGTTAAATTCTCAATACGTAATAACGGTGAAGATTTAGTTTGCTTACTTACAATAGATGAATTTTCAGACATATTGATTATTTAATCATTTAACTACTATGACTTGGCAATTCTAGGGTCTAGTGCATCACGCACCACATCAGCGAATAAGTTAGCAAATAACACCATAGTAAACATAAAAAACAAAGAAGCTGCTAAAGACCACCACACCACTGGCTCACGCGCCATCTCTAATCGAGCACTATTAATCATATTCCCCCAGCTATTCATAGTTGGATCAACCCCTATATTAATATAAGACAACACTGCCTCCGCTAACACTAAACCGCTAAAATCCAGCACTATAGTAATTAGCACAATATGCATCATGTTCGGCATGATGTGGCGAAAAATAGTTTGTGTTGGCCCAACACCAAACGCAGATGCTGCTTGAACAAAGTCCACTTCACGCAACTTAAGGGTTTCAGCACGCAACAATCGACATAAACCTGTCCAACTAGTCAGACCCAAAATAAGACACAAAAAAAGCAAACGCATGTCTGCGCGCTCGGTAAGGCTGGCAAATTCTTCCGCGTGTTTGCCCATATAAACATTTAACATCAACACGGCTGCAGCGATTAATAGCACTCCAGGAATTGAATTCAAAGTGGTATATAGATACTGAATCACATCATCAATCCAGCCTCGAAAATAACCAGCCATGATGCCTAAGGTGATCGCAAATGGCAGCATTAATAATGTTGTCAATGTACCTATAACAACGCCTGTACGGATGCTTTTAAGCGCTTGATATAAAACATCTTCACCAACTTTATCAGTACCCAATATATGATATTTAGTTGCCCACTCCGCCCCCACTAGAAGCACACTTAATAAGACAGCCAAAGTAGTTGCTAATGTTCGCCACGGAATTTCGGCTTCACCTTTTGCGATATTTTTCATTACAATGAAAAATGATTTCTTAGCGCACACTGATAAAAGCAAACAAAGCAATACCATTAGCACCAACCACACCACGAATGCTTTAACGAAACCGGTCATTGCTAAGTTTAGAATATCAACGCTTTTTTCTAACTCTGGGTTATCTAGATGCGCTCCGCCCCAAATTAATCGTGGGTGCTCACGAATTTTAGTGCCATCTTCCAATTGCACAGTTTCTTTCGCAAATAAATATGCTGCGAAAGGTGCAGAATACGTTTTTTCAGTACTATTTCGTATATCTGAAACGAGCAGATCAAACACACTTTGTATTTCACCACTATATTGAGTTTCTTCATTGGTTGAAGAACTTTCAACTTTAGGATGAAAATGCATAGAATCAAGAATACCCACACAGACATAAAGCAGCAGCACCATCATCGAAATCACGCCTGCCTTACTACGCACAACTTGTCTCCAAGGTTTACGTAAGTGAGGTTTGCGCATGGCATAAATGAAAAACAAAACAATAACGAATACTAAAAAGAAAATTAGTACATCCGTTATTAGAAATACCGGCTTACCATACATAATTCAATCAAACTCCAGCATTAGTTCAGCCTTACTCTAGGATCAACCAAAGTGTATGAAATATCTGTTAGCAATAAACCAATGATATATAACACAGCACCCAAGAAAACCATCGATCGTACGATTGAAAAATCCTGTCTATTAATAGCATCGATGGTATAGCTTCCTAAACCAGGTATACCAAAAAACGATTCCGTAATTAGGCTTCCCATAAACAACAATGGAAGAATGACGACCACACCAGTAAGTATAGGAATCATTGCATTACGTAATACATGCTTAAATAGCACCATTTGCTCTGAAATTCCTTTCGCACGCGCAGTCCGTACATAATCCTTATTAATTTCCTCTAGAAATATAGTACGGTACCAGCGAGTGCTCGAACCAATTCCACCAACAATACCAATCAACACGGGCAAAATTAAAAATTTTATACCAAACACTCCCTCTTCAAATCCTGAAATTGGCACCACACGCAATACCTTACCCATCACAAACTGCCCACCAATGATGTAAAACAAACTGGAAATGGACATCAATGCCACACAAATCACCACGGCCCAGTAATCAATATATGTGCCGCGAAAAAAAGCAATCAACAATGCCAAAGAGATAGTCACTAACAGGCCAACAATTAATTGCGGTACGGCAATCGCTAAACTTGGCCACATGCGTTGACTAATATCAAAACTAATATCACGACCACTATCGGAACGACCAAAGTCAAACACAAACAAACGCACTGATTTTGTATAGAAAATAGTTTGCGTTAATTTTTCTACACCTTCTTCTTCCGCATTATAAAAAAGCGGCTGGTGGTAACCTCGCTCAGATTTCCAGTCTTCTATCTGTTCTTCGGTTACATGTTTGTCACCCAAAAACATACGCGCCATATCATCAGGTGAATTGACGACAAAAAATAGTAAGAATGTAAGAACATTGACACCAATAAGAATCGGAATCGCATATAAAATACGTCGGATAATATAAGCAATCATTTCAACGTACTCCGCTCACGTTTTCTAAAAGCCATGACTGCAGGTATTAATGAAGCCAATAAAAATAAACCGACCATGATTAATGGCCAGTAGTTAGGCTTATTCCATGCTTCTCGTTTGAGTTGTCGCTCTTGTGTATCTACACGCCTATATTTCAAAAGATTATTGGCCATTAAGTTAGGTTTTACGTTGTGATACCAACCATGAAATAAAGAAAATGCTTTAGGATGAAAACCCCACAACCATGGCGCATCTTGCTGAGCAAGATGTGTCATTTCTTTAATAATGGCTAAGCGCTCTGGGCCATTTTGAATGTTTTTCATTTTTTCAAAAAGTCCATCAAATTCTGGGTTGGCGTAATTTGCTGCATTTTCACCATGATGTTTTACTTTTGCATTTGGACCATACAAAAGAAAAAAGAAATTTTCAGGATCAGGATAATCTGCATTCCAACCCCATTGGAATATTTGACTCGTTCCATTACGCATTTTTTCCTGGAACCGATTATAGTCTGTAGCGCGAATCACTAACTGTATACCTAATTTCTGATACTGTTTACGCATCCAGTTTAATTGCGCCTTAGCATCAGGACCAGCTGAAGGTGTATCAAAATTCAGCACTAAAGGTTTATTAGTTTTAGGGTCAATACCACCCTCATAACCCGCTTGCTTCATTAAATCCAATGCAACTTCAATTCCCTTCCTTTTAGGCTCACCAAATTTCCAGTCATACACAAACGGATTAACACCAGCTTCACCCTCAACGTTACCAAATATTCCAGGTGGAATCGGACTCTGTGCAGCCAGCCCACGGCCGTTTGCAAAAATAGAAATATACTCTTCATAATCAACTGCTATCGAGATTGCACGACGTAACAATCTTGATTGTTCTGAATCACCTCCAACTACAGCGTCAGTCATATTAAAACCCATATAAAGTATAGAAGTCGTAACTGCTGTTGCCAGTTGTATGCCTTTCTCTTGCATTAACTCAGTTAATTGAAAGTTACCACCCGAACCAAATTGAATGGCTTGGTCAAAACTATCCGATGAAACACTAGAAGCATCATAATAACCTTGTAAAAACTTACTCCAATATGGAATTGTTTCTTTTTCTAAACTGTAAACCGCTTTATCAATTAGCGGTAACCGCTTCCCCGCATCCTTGAGTAAACCATTCTCTCGATCTTCAGGTTCACCTTCAGAGGGGTAACGTTCGCCATGAAAATTAGGGTTTTTTTCCATCACCATACGCAAGTTAGGATTGTTTTCTGTCAACATAAATGGACCAGTACCTACCGGGTACCAGTTCAGAGATATATTGCGTTCCTCCATACCCTCTTGCGCATAAAACTTTTCAGCCTCCCAAGGCATCGGCGCAAAGAATGGCATCGCCATCCAATACACAAGCTGAGGATACTTGCCTTTAATGCGAATACGATAGGTATAGCGATCAACAACATAAACACCATCAAGTTTGATATCGCGCAGATTGTGCCAACCTTCATTAGGATTAGGATATTTTTCGCTTACTTGTTTTCGAAAGTCATCAAAACCAACAATGTAGTCTCGCATTACCCCTGCAATGGGAGAATGAAGATACGGGCTTGCTACTCTTTTAATTTGATAGACATAATCTTCTGCCGTTAACTCGCGTGAGCCAGTTGCTTCAAAGTCACTTAATATATGAATATCTTGTAAATCTTTTTCAGTTAACTTTAAATTAACTAAATCACCTTTATCGTTTGTTGCAAAAGAAGGATGAGGCTGAAACTGAATATTCTTATTAATTTTGATCGTATATTCAGAAAATTGAATGCTTTCTACCGCATTTTCATCAACCAGCACATCATTCTCTCCATAATATCGCACCTCGGGTAACCGAGAAGCCGTAAGTGGAACCAATGTATACGGACGTAACAAATAATGATATTGCAACGGTGGCTCATATATTTGAGCAATGAATTGATATTCATTTGAACTGTATGAACTTACCGGATCGAGTCGTTTGGGTCGCTCACTGAAAGAAGAATAAATAACATTTGCAGAACCACCCTTATTCTCACCCGAACGATTATCTTGGCTATCACTAGGATAAGGATTATTCCAGGCACCCTCAGAGCAAGCGCCAACAAAAAACGCCATGGAGATAAGGATTAGAATTACGGAACGACTGTTCACCAGATGAGTTTATGATAATCTAACCGAGAAAGATTATTCTTCCCTTAAACATAAATTGAATGGAAGCATTATAGACTGTTTAATCGCAAATGTAGTTCAGTCTTAACAAATTAAGCAGTACAACTTTTAACCTCTACGCAATATAATACGGATTACATCATGGGATTTTTAACAGGAAAACGCGCTTTAGTCGTCGGCATCGCAAGTAACCGCTCCATCGCCTGGGGAATTGCGGAAGCAATGAAACGAGAAGGCGCTGAACTAGCCTTTACCTATCAAAATGAAAAACTCAAAGGCCGGGTTGAAAAATTTGCCGCAGAATGTGGAGCAGAAATTATACTGCCATGCGACCTCGGTGTGGACGAAGAAATTACTAACCTTTTCAGCGAACTTGGCAAACAATGGGACAGTTTAGACATTCTTGTACATTCAGCCGCTTTTGCGCCCAAAGAGGAGCTTGCAGGCGATTTTGTCGACTTAACTACCCGTGAAGGCTCAAAAATTGCGCATGACATCAGCAGCTATAGCCTAACCGCGCTAGCCAAGGCTGCCAGACCGCTTATGAAAGGCACCCATGGTGCCATTGTCTCTTTGACCTATATGGGCTCCGTACGTGCAATGCCAAATTACAATGTAATGGGTCTTGCGAAAGCAAGCTTAGAAGCCAATATTCGCTATATGGCCTATGCATTAGGTCCAGATGGCATTCGTGTAAATGGTATCTCAGCTGGCCCTATTCGCACGCTTGCCGCCGCCGGAATTGGCGATTTCAGAAAAATGCTCGACCACGTAGAAGAAAACGCCCCACTACGCAAAAACGTCACCATTCAAGAGGTGGGCAATACTGCAGCTTTCTTATGTTCAGATTTAGCCAGTGGTATTACCGGAGAAATTACCTATGTCGATGCTGGATTTAATATTGTAGGCATGTCTGGTTATAACTAATCATAACTACAACGAGTTAACGTTTGGTCGACCAAATTTTTTAATTAACATAGAATTGCTAGTGCCTTGAACTAACATACTGAAGGCCACAACACCGAACACAGCAGATTGAATAGTCCACCAGTACGGTAAGCTTGTCGGCAAAGATAAGACCAATGCAATTGCAATTGCACCGCGCAAACCACCCCACACTAGTAATATCTGCCAACCTATAGAAATACTATTCGGTAACGGTTTGGTCACTAAACTACAAAACATAACTGCCACTGCGCGGGCAACTAATGAAGCAACAATTGCAATTAAAATTGCTAGCCATCGTTCAGTAAACATATTTAACGTAACCACCAAGCCCATCAACACAAATAATAAACTATTAAAAAACAACCCAAGCCAAGCCCATGTTTCAGCAACCCCTTGTGTTAACACAGCATCCGCTTTATCCAACATGAATCGCGTAGTTAACGCTGCAATCGTTACCGCTAATATCCCTGAGACATGAAAGAGATGTTCTGCACAATAGAAACTAGCAAAAGCGGTGAATACCAAAATGAATTTACTCGCTACGGAGTTGGCAACAAAAGCACATATGGCTGCAGCCATTAAACCCATCACCAAGCCCACTACAATTCCCCCAAAAAACACAGAAGCAAAATAGGTAACAAAGTTTGCTCCTTCAGACCAGGTTTGCGTGGCAAAGCCAAGCACAATAGTAAACAAAACAATGCCGGTCGCATCATTAAATAAACTCTCGCCCTCAAAAAGAGTAGTTAAGTCATCCGGTGCATCGTTTGCATGCAATTGTGAAATCACAGCAACCGGGTCGGTTGCAGCAAGAATAGCGCCCGTTAATAATGCTGCAATCCAAGGAAAACCTACAGAATGTCCAATACCTAAATAAATAAGCGCTGCAGTTACCACACAACTTATTAATACACCCACCACAGCTAAGACCAAGATAGGAAGTATCCATCGCTTCAATAAATGCAATTTTAGATGCCAAGCTGCTTCAAAAATAAGCACAGGCAAAATAATGAAAAACACAAGATCTTGAAGATTATGATGACGAATACCGGTATCGACATTCACGAAACCCAAACTTAAGCCGGTTAACAAGCCAACCAATGCACACGATAACGTAAGCTCTAGTTTCAACACTCGATTGACCAACAAACCTACAATAGTCAATCCACTTAAAAGAAGAATCTGGCCGGTGGCAGTTATAATCATTATTCCACGCTCTAAATGTATTTATGCAAAACCTCAAACATCACTCATGAAAAAAACCTCTTCTCATTTTGAACTCTATAGACCGTACTAAGACAGATTATCTTTCAATATTATTCAAAAAATAGCGTAGAACACAAACAAACTTTGCCGAAATATATTTCTCTAGAAAATTTATGGCTCATGACTATTTATTATTAATGAAATCCAGAATTCTTCATTTACAAAACCATTTCCCCAAGACTTCCACTCCTCAGGTAATCCTTCGGCTTGTATTTGCTCCAGCGTGTTACCTTGACTCACCTTCTCCATGACGTACATGGAAGTTTCGAGCATCATATTATGCGTCTTCTCTATACCTTCAATATCTGTAAGCTCACCATGACCTGGAATTATTTTTACATCTTTAGGCAGCCATTCCATAATCGCTTGTAGATTTTCTGCATAGTTAAATACGTTGCCACCTGTATCAAGATCAATAAAGGGGAATACATCTGTAAATAATAGATCGCCCATATGCACGACATTACTACCTACAAAATAGACCACTCCATCACCATCTGTGTGTCCATTTGGATAATGCAAAAACCGAATTTCTTCGCCATTAAAATGAATCGACAATGAATCATCAAACGTTATCACCGGCCAGGCTTGTTTAGGGGATGCAGGCGTTTTTCCAAAATGACCATGTTGATCGGTAGATACACGCTTACGCACATTATGATGCGCAATGATGGTGGCATCCTTACCAAAAATTGCATTACCACCAGTGTGATCTCCATGCCAATGCGTATTCAAAACAAACTTTGGTTTACTGCCCTGCATACCATCAAGTGCAGCAATGATTTTTTCATTCATAGGCGAAAGCTGATCATCCACCATTAAGGTTCCATCTTCACCAATAGAAACGGCTAAATTTCCACCTGCAAAACCATTCACACCTTGCAACATATAGATGCTGTCAGTGATTTTTATTTTCTTTAAGCTTATTTTAGAAAAATCTTGGTCATTAAAATCTGTAAATCCTATAGAGGTTACTGCAATTAACATTACTGCAATCAGTATTTTGTAATAATTTTTCACAACACTCACTCCAACAAATTTTCAAAATGTATTTAAACGTCAGACTTTAAGACCACGCGATAACGTGCCTTACCTAACTTTAAATGTTCAAACGCATAACTCACATCACCCATTACAAAATCTTCCGTCACCGATTCAATTGAATAACATGCACAATACTCAAGTATTTGGTTAATTATAGCAGGACTGCTTAAGGGTTACTTAAAACTGATTTCTGAACATTAATTGCAGGAAAAGTAAGTAAAGGAATTGAGATCGGCACACCACTACGCACTACGTACACATTTGATATTCTTAACCATGATCTACGGGCGCACCATCATCACATTTTTTGCACTCCAGCTCATAACCCAACATGTTATCTCTACCTTCCTCAGTAAGCACCCACGGTCGACTTACCATAGGGGGGTTATGACGCACATGCTGAAAATGACCACAAACCAAATTAGCCACCCAATGACCTTCATCATCTTTATGATAAGCCACTATACTTTGCTTCATATCATTAACAATAAAACTTCGTTATTAATATTTAACTATTAAACAATATACCTGTTAATTCTTTAGCTTAATTTGCCAGCCAGTTTTCTGCAGCGGCCTCATGACTTAGATCAAAAGCTTTTAATTTTAATCCAGGAATTAACGTACCTTCAATTTCACTAACTTTTCTCACCCAGTTTTCATCTGCCAGCACTGCAGCACGATCAAATTTTTTAATAAAACGAAATGCTTCTGGTAAATGTGAAAACTCCACACCCATCGCACCTAATGTAGGCATACTATAATTCTTTATACGAAACAGCATCTTGCCGTTTTCAATATCCTTTGCACTCATAAACAGTTCACTTAAGGCTGCAGTCATTTCTTCTTTATCAAGTTTGCCACTCACTTCAATGTCCAGTCGGTTTTCACCAATATTTATAACTCTAAACATAGACACTCTCCTAGCACAAAGATTAATCAATACTATATATCATACGCTTTTATAACCTGGCATCGCTGACATACATCAATGAGAGTCACAATAAATTTAATTAATAAAAAGCATAAAACTTGATTCATTGGGCGAACGAGTCTTGGCCAATAACCTGCCTCTATATTGCTCATGTAACTCACTAATAAAATATATTGAATTGGGATTCAATCCAACTTTTTATTGCAAAATGCAATAAAAAGCAGAGAATTAATGTGTACTTCATTGAGGCATACAGAATGAAAAAATTAAAAGAAGTTACACTACCCAAACGACAAGACTTAATAATGCAAAAAGATCTCAGTGCAGCTGGAATCTCGTTGTTAATATTATTAGTAATCGTGACACTGTATTTTTTATACGGATAACATACATCTAGTTAACGACATATTACAAAAAACATTAAAGATTACAGATAAGCAACTAACCGCAACCTCAAACTAGGATTTTTAGTACATGCTTAAGTAGATTTTGAGGGAGACTTTTTAGAAATTTCTTTATCAATAGCGTTGGAGTCACCAAATCGCATTAATCCAGTAAAAACACGATAGAGCACCCATATATTAATCACTCCCACAAAAAGAAAAGCACCTGCCAACAATGCCAGATCCTTTATAGAAGTATGATCAGCCCCATAACCTAAAATCATTACCACCACCACAAACAACATTACTGTTAAGTAAATCATGGCCGTTTTAATTTGAAAATCCCCATGCGACCCAAGCCATGTGTCTTTTAGATTTTCTTTAGATCTCCAATGAATATATAACACCACAAATATCGCCACAGGCAACACTAAACTTACACACTGAACAATATAAACTGTCAGCACTTTCTTCTTGTGTTCTTCAATATTATTTTTCATTTTTTTCGGCCAATATTTATGATCAAATCATTAAATATTATTTATTAACTACAAAGTATATTTTCTTGGTTACAGATATATCACCCATGCCCATAGCAAGCTACCTCCCAAACACTAACTAGAATAATCCAATCAACCTGTACAAATAAGATCTCTTCTAATGTGGGATATCTTATTATCAATGTTAACTGACACCTAAAAACCTTACTATTTATCAAAAAATTACGAATTGTTAATCTTCCCTAGGGTGATTAACTAGGGTAATTAACCTGTTTTAAGCTTTAATTAGATGTTATTTTTTTATAGTTCCACTAAAACCATAAGGAAATACAACTATAGGCAAACTGGATTGCAACCTTTAAACAAAATTAAATAATCATACATGTACTCCAACTTAACTTTATAATACCTTAATAATATAAGTAATTTTTTAGGATATAGGATTAATGGAATTTTTAAAAACCAAACTGTTTACAGTTTTAGTATTAGCCACACTTTCAATGTCTAGCGTAGCAAAAGACGATGCAATGGTAGACGCGGAAATTCATCCAGATGATATAGGAGCATGCCAAGGATTTGGTCCACAAACACCCAGAGATATCGATAATAAAGCCGGTATCAATAAACGAATATTTTCATTAGCACCCAAGCATCAACAAATGAACCTCTGCAATATTCATTTCCATAAAAATGCAGAACACAAAGCAAAAGATTTCTCCATTTTTGCAGGTGAAGGAGAACATGGTGGCTATCAATGCAACATGACTACCTCCCTTAGCCAATCCGAGCTTAAAAAACCAACTGGAGAAGTTTGCAAAGGATTAGCTCCAGGAGACACCATTGAAGTTCATTGGGTACACAGCTCATGCGATGTTACTCCAGGCAAAGGACTTGGCTCTTGCTTATCAGAAAGCTGTGCTAACCCAGCACTGCGTGTAGAAATGCAAGTATTCACCTTAGTAAATGATCAAGCAGCACTAAACTTTGATGACTTGGCATATGACGGCAATCAAGTAGCTGGTTTGCATCAAGCTAAAACCATTCCAACCAATACCGGTACACCGGTTCAGTTTACCGGCTCGACCACTGGCCCAAGCTTCACGGAACAGACCTGCTCACCTCTACAAGTAACCTGGAGTGTTCGACCACAGTGCGCCAAACTAGATATAAACAGTATTGGAAAATGGTGTGAAAGCAATGTGTTCGAAGAAGATAATGCGCATGGCATAAGAAAGTTAGTCACAAACCCCGACCTACTTTCTGAAATTAAGGAGTAAACCAAAAGCTGTTCCAAAACGCATAGAAGTTAATATGAAGAATGGCCCTATTTTTCCTAATTGACTTCTAATGCGCCAACTCTGTAAATCCCACTTCTCCCTAAATTATGTGGGCTTTATCTTTTATAGTGAAAGACTTCAAAAAAAAATACCCACCTAATTATGTTTAAAGTTAATTAATGTCGACACCTGACTACATCACTTGACTAAATCGAAATAGATTTCAATATACGCACCAGAAACTAACTAAGCAGTAAAGAGCAATGTGTTTGGAAAAGATCACACACATGGCGCAAAATTTGGTCACCAGCCCTGAATTTTTATGGGAAATTGAGTAGAATTGCACACGGGATTCATCCTTAACTGGAGTCATAAATATATTTGACCCTTTATAACTGATACCCTATATACACATTTCCGTTACCCTTTCTAGGGTGCAGACATCAAGGAGTATTTACATGCCAGCACCTGAAGATAATTCGAAACCACCTCTGGAAGAAGGAACCGCCATTCAGCGACTGGTCATTCGACAACCAGATGATTGGCACGTACATCTACGTGATGACTCAATGCTCAATGCAGTGACTCACTACACTGCTCGACAATTTGCGCGCGCGATCATAATGCCTAATCTCAACCCACCTGTGACTAGCATTCCAGCCGCTGAAGCATACAAATCACGCATACTCAAAGCACTGCAACCAAATATACACTTCACGCCTTTAATGACGTACTACCTGACCGATGCTGCAGATTCAGCTGAAATAGAAAAAGGTTTTTCATCAGGCGTATTCACTGCATGCAAGCTTTATCCTGCGAATGCTACAACTAACGCCTCATTCGGCGTCACTAAAGTTGATAAAATTTATCCTGTATTTGGAACCATGCAACGCATCGGCATGCCATTGTTACTACACGGCGAAGAGACCGAAAGTCACGTAGATATTTTTGATCGGGAAGCTGCTTTTATTGAAAACACACTTTCCAGGGTCATCACTGATTTTCCTGCACTTAAAATAGTATTCGAACACATCACTACCGAAGATGCCGTAGACTTCATTGAATCAGCCACCCCGAATCTAGCGGCCACCATTACACCGCACCACTTAGAGGTTAATCGCAATGCTATGTTCAAAGGCGGTATTCGCCCGCATTTCTATTGCTTACCTGTCGCCAAGCGTGAAAAACATCGTATTGCACTTCGACGAGCAGCTACCTCAGGAAATAAAAAGTTTTTCCTTGGCACTGACTCAGCACCCCATGCAATAGGCGAAAAAGAATCTTCCTGTGGTTGCGCCGGCATCTTTAATGCACCCTATGCATTGGAAAGCTACCTTAAAACTTTTGAAGAAGAAAATGCCTTAGATCAATTTGAAGCCTTTGCATCAGAGAACGGTGCTCACTTTTACGGCTTACCACTTAACAACCACAAAGTGTTGTTAGAAAAAAAATCAACTAGCATTCCCAACACCCTATCAACTTCAGCAGCTGATATTGTTCCGTTCCATGCTGGAGAAACGCTTAACTGGCATTTTGCTGGACTGCTACCAACAAGCAGCTAGGCAGATCTTTTCACAAGATCTGCGTGAAATGCTATCCCATAAATAAAGTATTTAAAGGTCAGTGACCCCACCAGTTTTATTTCCAGCTTTCTTGGCAAGCTTTGCAGCTTTCTTTTCTTTCGGCGTTAATAGCGCTTTCTTTTTAACATCTTTTTTACTGTCTTTACCTTTACTCATAATACTTACCTCTTGATACAGCGATATAGACCTAAAACTCGTGAGAGCTTACCTAAGGACGGTTGTTACCAATGTCTTATGTTCAAATGATCAAGCCAATACATAACACTTGCAGTATGACTCTATAGATGACGATTAGATAGGAATAGTGAATAGATGTACTTTTTAATGCTCTAAATCATTTTCATCGGCCGATGGAAAGTCAAGCATGGGTACTGATTGCACCGCATTACCTGCTATGCCTTTGATAGAGCCATACATATCGGTGGTATTTAACAAGACCTTATCTATTTGCTTTTCTCTTTTTTTCCATATCGAGCGCATCGAGCGTTGCTCGGACTCTAGGTCAGTTTTCATTTGCGTAAAACCTTCTACGATAGCTTCAATTTGCAACCTGAATTCATTACTCGTGAGAAAGTCATACAACATACCCATTTTATCGCCTTTATTATCTTGCGCAATAATGGCGGTGCTTACTTGTATAACAGATTCACGTAACACTGAACATAATCCCTTAAATTCATCAAACGAGCAGACCCAAACCCCGTCTTTTATTCCCAGTCGCTCCATATCGGCGGGCATTACTTCGGTTACTAGCACACCGATATCAGCATTCTTTTCGCGAATATCAGCTTTAAACTTTTCAATCCAAGAAGCTTGAAAAGTTTTTGAACGTTTACTTTCGTAATAAATAGTGCCGCAATTTTGTCGTGTGCGCGTATGCACAAATTGCAGACAATCTGCACCACGCTCACCTTTTTTAATTTCTTGAATCGTATCCAAGGGAAATTTATCTGATAACCATTCTTCTATCCCTAACTCTTGCACCTCACCTTGTGTTTGCATAGAGCCTTGCTCTTGCTTACGCTTCATTTCTTCGGTGAGTTTCTTTTGGTCTTCCAACTGTTTTTCAAGCTCTTTAAACTTCAATTCATGTTTAACAGCTTCTTCTTTGCGAATTTTTTCTTTTTCTTCTCGTAGCTTCTTGCTCAGTTCTTTTTCAGACTCTGCTTTTAACGTGTCTTCTAACTCTGCTTTTTCTCTTTTTAGCTTCTCTAGCTGTATAGAGGTTTTGTTAAGTTCTTTTATCTTCCCAGACTTTTCTTTAAGCTCTTCACGCAATGAAGTCAACGCATCAGATTGCTCTTCTTCCGCCTCAGCTTTATATTTTTTCTTTAACGCGAGTTCTTTTTGCTTCACTTCATCTTTAACTTGCTTCTCAACCATCTCCTCTTGAGATTTCTTAGCACTTTCAAGTGCTTTACGCTCATCCTTTAGCTTTGACGTTTGCGTATTGATGATATCTTTCTGTTTTGCTAGCTCATCGTTATATTGCTTCTTAAGTTGCTCATCCACCTGATGATACAAAATATCATTCACGTCAATATCTTCCCCACATTGAGGACAGTTGATGATGCTTTTTTCCTGTTTCATAGTTTTCTCAATAATACGCTAACGAGATACAAATATTGGGTCAGACATTAATATACTTATTTCTTGGAAAATATCTGAACTAAATTAAAGACCAATATGGCTGGTTGAAGAAGTGACGAGCGAAAGCATGAATAGAATCGATGCTTCATGTCAGCCGCTAAAGCAAGCACCCAATAATAGAACATAGACCAAAAATAACGCATAACACTAAAGAGGCCTTACCTCTTCTTTGGCATTTTATCGACCTATTCTCGACGATATTTCATCCCAACATATTGGAAACGAGTGAATACACTCCACAAAGTGTGATCACTATACCCACCATCCACATTGGAATTTGACCGGGTGCAAGAATATTGATGACGTTTTTAGCCTTTAAGAAATAACATACTGCAGCCATCCCAAGGCCGCCAATAATGAGCGCTAATCCCAGGCTTACTTTTGTCATGAATGCTAAAAGCAAAGGAAAGAATGAAATCGCGATAAGAAGTAAATTACCCACTATCGGAAATGCAGCAATCGCACGAAATATTTTTATTAATTTATCCATGATTTTATTATTGTATTGTTATAATTATTATTTGTTCTACAAATATAACACGAAGACGCAATACAACGGTTTGTAACTAGACCCCTCTTCAGTGAGTTAAACGGCAAGTGCTATAGAAAAGCGATCATAGTTCATTAAATGGTTCATGTTCACTCAACACCATAAGCACTTTGTTTAAAATCTTCTATCGCTTGCTCCATTTCCGCAATCGCATCATCTATTGTCATTGGATTTTCAGGATTTTGAGATTTCATGATCGCTTCATACTGCTCCGCTGCTGGAGTTCCTTTTAACTTTTTAATGCTTTCAAGTGAATCTTGCATTTGAGCAATGACTTTAGGGGCCATCTCTTTAGCCTCTTGCTTGGCTTTTTCTAACGCTTGTTCAAATTCTTGTTTTTTCTCTTGCCCTATTACTTGCTCTTGCTCTAAGCGCTTTACTTCTTCACGCAAAGCTTCTTGATCCGGCTCAACTGCCATACTCGTTTCAGATTGCATCTGTTCAGTAGCATTAACAGAAGGTTTAATGCTTTCCTTAACCACTTCCGGTGCTGGCTGCACATCTCCAAAATTACCAAATATGGTTTGGTATACACCCGAAAGTACCATCACAATGCCTAGCGTCCATAATGGAATGGGGATAACTGGCAAGACAATATTAATAATCTTTTTAACCTGTAAAAAATAGCACCAGGCAGCGACGAACAAGCCTCCAATGATCAGCATTAACCCGTTACTTAAATTCAAAGGAAACAATAGAAGTAAAGGCAAAAATCCTATTACAAAAACAAAGACTCCACCCACCACTGGAACGGATGCGATACCACGGATGATTTTAGTTAGTATTTCCATTTTTTATTATCTTGTTAATTATTAGCTGTAATCATTTTATAACTAAATTTATGAATTTCTTAATACTTTCTGCAGCTTTCTTGGCTTGTGTTTGCAATAGCATATGTGGTGCATCAAATATTTCAACCGTTAGATTCTTGGCATGCTTCTAGACTCGCCTCATAGCGCTTTCATACACTAGCCGGTCTCTTGCTGCACGCACATAAAGGATAAGCAACCCACAATGTTTCAATATATATGAACGTACAAGCGCTATGATAGGCGGGATACTGAGAACAGCTGACCACATTGATTAGTGATTTTTTAAATAC
>JBGCDX010000091.1:0-39023 GCA_045105815.1 Gammaproteobacteria bacterium | reverse complement strand
TTCCGTCATGGGATAATCTTCACGAAATACATCGTATCCAATCCAAAAGAATTTCATACTCACTTCTCTACAAGCATGCACAACTTTAATAGTGTTTTCTAATGTGCCTCGCTCCCATTGTTTCTCATTACCTTGCGCACCTTCAGGCTTATAAAGACTATTGCATTGGCTTATTGATATAAATGCAGCGGGTTGAGCAAGTATGTTTACAAGATCTAAATCTTTCCATTGATCAGGCAAATCTGGAACTATAGAGGACATGGCTATTCTCCTTGTAGTAGTACTTTTTATTTATAAAATACTAACTCAGGTTAGCGACTTGTAACACTAAATTTTTCATTAACAACTTATATTAAATATTATATATAAGTAGATAAATGAGCCGAAATGCTTAGTTTTACTCACTTGTAGTCACGATTAATCTTATTGCCCTTGTATGTTAATGAATCTTACAAGGCAAAATGGTTGCTTATTAAGTTGTCATATTTTCACTCATCAATATTCTTCATGCCGCATATAAAATAAATTTTAAACTTTCCAAACGTCAGTCAAAATAAACCCTCTAGATAATATTAAAAGTTATTGCTCAGTTTTATATCACCTTAGCCGTTTACCTTGTTAATGCTACAGAGCTTCAAGGAGTTCAAGATGTTGGGATCACTTAGGTATTATTTAATCTTACTCTTCATACTAGTCATTCCGGCCATACCAAATCAAGTGGTTGCTGATGGATACCCTGAGATGAAAAAGTTTTGCATGTGGAAAGCAAGTGCCGCGCAGATCATTGCAATGAATCGAGACTTTGGATTAAATCAAACAGAAATAACCGGTCAATACCTTAATCAAGAAGATGACTATAATGAACAAGTAGTTGTATTAAACTTAATTGATCGAATTTATGGCACGTATGAATTTGTAACACACGATACGATTTATTTACAAACGAATAAAACGTGTTTAAGAGATCTCTATATAGACAAGTCTAGTGAAGTTTTCTTATCTTTACATATAGACAAGAATCAATGAATTGAACAATTTAATGACTAATCTTATTTTGTATGAATTTTATGTTAACTGCCCAAATATTCTAAACCCAGCAACATAGGTTCCTATTGCAGAGCCTAATGAACTAAGAACAAAAATTAACAAAATTCTTGCCACTCTATTCTTGCGCCACCCCCAGGCTGAAGAAGTATCTTTACGCAAATCACTAAAATCATTCACTGTTGGCTTACGTATAAACAACTCCATTGCAGCGGTCACCATGCCGGCACCAATAGTTGGGTTGAGCGAAGTAATTGGTGCTGCAATAAATGCTGTAATGATGGTTAGTATATGCGCACCCGCAATAGCCGCACCAAGTGCAGATAGACTTCCATTAATGACAATCCATTGCCAAATCAAACTCCAACCCATTTCAGGACCTTTTTGAAAGCCCAAGTAAAAACCTAAAATTACTAACGCAACGATAACCCAGGGAATTAATTTAAACCAAGATCGTTTCTTAGGTATTACATCCAATTCGGCGATTACATTGCTAGCATTATAAGAACTATCATCAGAATGCTTTTGCAAATAATTTGTCATGCCTTTTACATGCCCTGCTCCCACTACTGCTAGTAAATTCTTACCCGGGTGGTCTTCCAAAGTCTGTAATAATTTTGCGGTCATATACCGATCACGCTCATCAATCAACGGTACAAACAAATCATTTGCATCTTCAGAAAATTGTGCAAAAGTGGTTTCTAATAAATCGCCCGTTTTTAGTTTCTCTATTTCCTCTTCCGACACTGTCTCTCGCGAGACTACGCTAGTAAACAAACCCGCTATGATATAAAGGCGCTTCCAGAAAGGTACGTTATGGTAAACACGCTTAAGAGTAGTCCCTACCTCACGATCAATCACCACTAATGGCAAATCTAGCTCTTTCGCATGTTTGATTGAAGTTTTCATTTCTAAACCAGGTTCGATCCCTAGTTGCTCTGCCATGCGTTGTTGATATGAGCCTAATGCTAAACTTGCAGTGACCATACTAGCCTTGCCGCTGCGTATTACATCAAACAAATCCATTTTGGCTAATGCGTTAGGATCAGTCATAGCATTAAAACGACTTTGGCAAAGTTCTATGCAGATTACATCATGCTGTTTAGTTTCAATTAACTCTTGGGCCTTGTCTGCACTGGCGCGCGACACATGAGCAGTGCCTAAAATAGTAATAGTACTTTCACCAAAAGAAAGCGATTTAATGGGTTCTTCCATGATATGAATAACTTTTGGAAATTTAGATTAAATAGAAAGGATCAATAACAAAAGCATAGCCTTATGCTTCATCATATTCATTATATTTTTTTGAACTACCTTTAACTTTTTCGACTGGATAACGTTTTTCATTGATTTCCATTTTACGTTTGGTCATATCCATAAGATCTATATTCAATTGATCAGACATTCTTAACAAAAATATAAAAATATCCGCCATCTCAAAAGCAACTGCCACATGTCTTTGTGGGGTTAGCTCTGTACTCTGCTCTTCTGTCATCCATTGAAAATGCTCTAATAGTTCCGAGGCCTCTACAGATAATGCCATGGATAAGTTTTTTGGGCTATGAAACTGCTCCCAATCACGTACTTGCGCAAATTCTCTCAATTTTAGTTTAAGCTCTTCAATTGCAGGCTCACTCATACTCATTATCTCTTTGCTTTATTTAATCTATCTAATCGTTGTGCCCACAAGCTTATCATTTTCAACATTAAGCTCACTAACAATATCTTTAACTGTTTTAGCACCCAGCACTCGCTCCAAGTTACTATCAACATTACTTAATACTGATTTAACTGCATTAAAGTCTGTAGTGAGTGAATTTTTAATATGGCTATTTGGCCCTGGCTCACGCACAGAATCAACCACCGATTTTAGCGACAATTCCTCTAGTGGCCTGGCAGGCGTGTAGGTTAGTTCATCTTGATCTATATTTACCAATAACCCATGATCGACTAATAAATCTAATTGCTGCTCTATTGACTGCTGTGGCAAATGTAGTGCGCTTACCAAATCAATTACCGAAACAGGTGCAGTATTAGCATAGAAGCGCTGCCCAATAATGGCCATGATTTGAATGGATACTTCTTCTTTTTGTCTATTAGTTAATGCCAAATCATGTGCATTAATATGCAGATATTCTGGATGTTGTTTATAGAAAGCGACACTTGAGCCAACCAACAAAATCAGCCAACTCCACCAAAGCCAAATCATAAATACAAATAAAAACGCAAAGCTTGAATAAATCGCTGTGTAGCTGGTTGAAATGGAAGCTGACATCACGGTTGCAAATACCCAACCCACTGTTTGCCACAACACTCCTGCAGCAATGCCACCCATTAATGCGGGCACAAACCTAACTTTAGTATTAGGCATGAACAAATAGGTAAAAGTAAATGCTGCGATAATTAACAAGTATGGTACAAGTTTAGTTGCTACACTCAATAAAGTACCAAAAGGTTCAACTGATATAATAGCTTGTGCGAAAGAAGTATTTAATGCTGTGCCAGTTACTCCCATAGCGACGAACACCAATACGGGACCCACCATAATTACACTTAAATAATTACTAAATCTTCTCGCTAATGATCCTGACTGCTGTACTCTCCAAGTATAATTAAAAGCACTTTCAATCTTATTAATCAATCTAACAATAATGCCAAACAACAAGGCTAAACCAACACCACTTAGTAAACCGACTTTAGTATTATCAACAAAGCCCATTATTTGTTGAGCAATCTCTTCCCCTTGACCGCCAAGTGGAGATAAATATTGTAATAGCATAGGTTCCATTTGATTATGAACACCAAATGCTTTCATTACGGAAAAACTTACTGCGATAAGTGGCACAATTGATAGCATCGTCGTGAACACCAAACTCATGGCGCGAAGATTTAATTGACCGTCCAAAAAATCATCCAGCATAATATGAATAAAGCGCACAATGCTCAGCAATCCAGCTTGCCACCATGGCAACGAATTGATATCAACGCCCCAAATCTTATTGGTGATTTTTTCTTTTATTGACCACATGATGTAAAAAAGAGTGCCATGAATTTAATCACAGTAATTGTAGCAGATCTGTAGTTTTGACCTAGATACAGCTAATCTAGCAATAGCATTGCGGCTGTCCGTTAAATTCCACAAACAGTAGCCTTAAGCCGTTTGACAAGAACCTTACCAGTATAAGACAGCTATCAAACATTATGCTTGATAGCTAGAATTTTTATACATTATTCTACGTGATGTTCATATAGGAATGACTATATGGAATTTATTTTTGCACCCAATCGCCATCTGCATTTTGATACCACGTGCCTGCAGCAACCTCTTCTACCCATACTCGGGAAAATGTTGAACGTATTTCCGCTTCCCACTCTGGATGATCATTTGCTCGAGCAATTTCTGCATATAAGGCACCGCGTTCTTTATTTTCATCCGCAACTAATTTCTTAACTTGATTACGCTCTTTTAACGAAATTAAAGATTGATCTCTTATTTGAACATTTGCATTAGCGGTCAATCCAATTGCACCACTCGCATAATATGTTTTTAAGAACCCTGCACGCGCCTTTAAACTATTCCGCAATGCGCCAATCGCTGGTGTATTAATATTGATATCTGCTTCAGCATGTGCCGGGGATATAAGCAAATTTAAAATATTACTGGTTATATTGCTTACTACGACATACGTTAGGTCATTAAAAGTATCGGCATTACTCTGATCATTCTGATCTTGGTTATCTTTAATAACTTCTACCTGCTCATCACTTAGCACATCACGCACAATCACTCGTGCAGCATCTTCTGCTGCAGCGGCTGGAAAATATATGTTGATGGTTACACATGCAGAAAGGATTAACCCAAAAATAAAACTACTTAATATCGACTTATGTTTCATCATCTCTTCCACCTTATTACCTGAATACTAAATTATACGCATTAGTAAGACCCAGATTATTAATGTTAAGTTCCAAACTGAATAGTACACATTTTGCACTAGTTCACAATAACATCCTTTGTATTGACGACTCTTTTTAATCTAGCAATCAATACTGGCCAAGATACTTCATTTGCAAACCCAACTATATCTATACGCGGCACACCGCTACCTTTGACAATATAAAAACCTTGTGAATTATCTTCTGTTGACACATTTACACCTCGCATTTTGCAAGTATTATTCTTCAAGGTGCAGCCCAAGCCTAATTTATCGTAACCAAAACTATCGAAAAATTTAAGAAAACTTTTTGACAGGATGTTTGCGCCACCATTACCTACCTGAGTAAGATTATCTACTGCAGTCTGGCTTATTCTATGTCTCGACTTATCTTTTTCCGGCGTACCAAACCACGCGTTAAATTGAACTGGTGACCAATTAACAAACTGTAAGTTGGTAACAGAACCTTCCAGCCGACCTGTTATTTCACCGAATGAAAAAGTCTCGGTTAGAGAGCTCAAGTCTAGATTATTGAGTTTAAGATCTGCAGATAACTTTGGAGTAATACTAAATAAATCATTAGCACTTAGATTATGAATGGTGGTAGTCCCACCAAAACCACGAATGAGTAATGCACCTTGTATATCTACATCACCTTGCTTATAACTCACATTGGGCGCATAACCTGCTAGGTTTCCATTCATTTCTGGCCAACCAAAAGCTATGGATAGTTTAGACATAGAAACTGGCGTTAAGCTAATATCCATAACTACGGATTGATCTTCACTGCCTGGGTTCTTAACTAAGAAACTCTCTATATTCACAGCTCCATCTAATATTGGAACACTTACAGATTGCTTTAATATTAATGCTTGTGCATCATTTGAAAATGAAAAATGGCTAGCATCAAGTCTTACCTTATAAATATCTGCCGAATCGAAGCTAAACTCATACTCCTTACCCGAGTAGCGTTTACCCCACCCAATATTTCCATTCAATTTAGAGATTGAAAATCTTTTTTGCTTGTCTTCAAACGTTAGGTGATTTAACGACAGGTCCGTATCAACAACTCTACCTTCATCTAATAGCATTGAACCCGATAAACTACCCTTAGTCACTAAGTCAGAAATATTAGTGTCTAGTAGAAATGGCAGCATGTAATCATCATACACATTCGGAAATGCTGCATATTGAATATCAACTTCTATAGGTGCAATCGCTTCATTTTTTTCAAAATCAATAACAGTATCTAACTTGAGAACCACTGCGTTTGCATCCTCATAATGCAACGAAGCTAACTCTATTTCGTTTGACCCTACCCGCCAATTTAACTTTCCAAATAGATCTTTAGCATTCGCATTTGCATCAATAAATACCGGGTCAAAATAAAGCTCACCTTTAAAAGTGGTTGAATTAAATTTGCTTTGCCAAGTTTCCAATTCACGCTTACTTGAAAAAGCAAGCTTAACCGAAACGTTCTCGCCCACAACCGTACTATCTTCATTAGCAAATGCGAGCTCTCTTATAAGTGCATCCCCCTTGATCTCTAACAAAGAAGTGCCTTTACCCAAAAAATCTATATCGCTGGTTGCAATCCCCTCTGAAAGTAACTCTGGAAACGATGGCAGTACTTTTTGTAGTTTTGAAAATGAAACATTTTTACTTTTAACTGCAGCACGCCAAACTTCGTCATTCATTTTTACACTTAAACTTGCAGAACCTCCTGCCAAATTAAAATCACTTAACTTTATATTTAAATCACCCAACTCATTTCTATGAAAGATTATTTTTGCTTTATTTGCACTTGCAATAGGATCATTAAAAGACAATTCACCGTCATTACACGCAAAAGTTTCTTTTGATATAACACCATCTTTGCATTGCAATAGAATATTTTTTATACGCCCCCTATTATCAGGCAAAACTGCAGATCCAATTTGCACAGAATATGACGTCATATTTTCGTGCTGAGAATCAAGCCTTAAAGCAACATCATGAAGAGTTAGACCATAACCCTCAATTGCATCAATATTTATTAAAGTTACTAATTTAAGTGCATTTGCCGAGAACCCGACAGATGAAAACAAAGCCAATAAAAAAATAAAAAATATCAGCCAACGACAATGATACTTATGTTTATTACGAACAAATTGCACATTGAGGATCTTTTTTTAATTTTACACTGTGCCAGTCCATATTTAATGCATCAATAAGTAACAGTCTATTCGAGAGTGTTTGGCCTGTATTCACTATCAACTTAATGACTTCAGTAGCCTGAATAGAACCAATTAAACCAGTAACAGAGCCCAGAACACCAGTTTCGGAACAGTTTTCCTCGAGCTCTGAATCTGTATCAGAGTATAAACACTGGTAACATGCGCTCTCTTCAAGCATATCAAAGACCGTTACCTGCCCTTCAAAACGAATTGCAGCACCCGTTACCAAAGCTGTTCTAGCTTTAACACAAGCCGCATTAATAGCATATCGTGCTTGGAAATTATCGGTAGCATCAACAACGACATTCGCACGACTTACTTCTGTATATAGCATGTCGCCAGTCAATTCCTCTTGCAACGTTCTAACTATCGTTTGGTCATTTAAATCTGCTAATGTTTGCTTTGCAGAAATCACTTTATGCTTATCAAGATCAGCCGTTTGATGAAGTATTTGACGTTGCAAATTACTAAGATCCACCTTATCAGGGTCGACTATGGTTAATTCACCAATACCACTTGCTGCAAGATACATCGCAATCGGTGAACCCAAACCACCCGCTCCAAACAACAGCACTTTAGTAGCAAGAATTTTTTGCTGCCCCTCTATACCAATTTGCGGCAACATAATCTGGCGGCTATAGCGTAATAGCTCGTCATCATTAAGATCCTTATCAACCGTTACCATCGTTAAATTGTATGAGTAATTATAAAATCTAATGCAAGAGCATGGTATTATAAGTTAACTCTTACGCCTCTTTTCAGCTTCTTCAAAAGCAGCCATCTGTTCCGGTGTGGCTTCTTTTTGGTGTTTATCTTTCCATTCCGAATAAGGCATGCCATAGACAATTTCTCTAGCTTTTTCATATTCTAGAGATATATTTTTATCTTCTGCAGCGGCGACATACCATTTAGACAAGCAATTTCTACAAAAATCAGCCAGATTCATTAAATCAATATTCTGTACTTCAGTCTTTACTTGTAAATGCTCAACCAACCTTCTGTATACTGCAGCTTCGATTTCAAGTTGTTGTTGATCGTTTATCTGTTCACTCATAATAAATGGCCCTTACGCTATTCAATTTACAATATCATATTGGTATTTTACCCCATTACATAAACCAACCAATAAACCTATCTCTTAATATAACTAAATGACTGCAATTTATAATGAAAATGTAACCGGTATGATCTTAGCCGGTGGAAAAGCTAGGCGCATGGGAGGGCAAGACAAAGGTTTAATCGATATTAATGGCCAAGCCATGATTCAATATGTGTTAGATGTGCTAAAGCCTCAAGTTAATGAGATTTTAATTAATGCCAATCGCAACGTAAGTACATATGAAAAATTTGGATATCCCGTTATATCTGATCAACTCGAAGATTACCAAGGCCCTCTCGCCGGTATTGCAGCAGCAATAGAAGCATCAAATACAAATTATATATGCACATGCCCTTGTGATGGTCCTCTTATCGCCCATGATCTTGTAACTCGTTTATATTCTGCAATGGAATCATCCAATGCGAAGACTCCAACAACAGAAGTGGAAATTGCTGTTGCCCATGATGGACAACGACTCCAGCCTGTTTATGCGTTAATCAGTTGCTCACTCCACCAAAGTCTATTGGACTATTTAAGTGATGGAGAACGTAAGATCGACCGTTGGTATGCCCAACATAACTTTAAAGCTGTAGATTTTAGTGACAAACAAGATTGCTTCATTAATATCAACACTCCTGAAGAACAAACCAATATCTCTGAGCAATTAACTAAGAAATAATATGCAAACTCTTTCATTTAGCAGACCCATTTTAGGGTTTTCAGCATTTAGTGGTTCAGGAAAAACCACTCTACTCGAAAAGTTAATTCCTATTCTGTCCACTCGCAAGATCCGTGTCGCAGTTATCAAACATGCACATCATTCATTTGATATCGATCATCCTGAGAAAGATAGTTATAAAATTCGTAAGGCCGGCGCTCAACAAACCCTCATTTCCTCGCAAAAACGCTGGGCGATGATTCATGAGCATAATGACGAAACCTCTGAGCTGACACTTCAAGATGCTCTGCAGCAGATATCTACTGAAAATATTGAGATCGTCATCGTTGAAGGCTTCAAATCAGCACCTATTTCTAAGATTGAAATACACAGGCCTTCACTCGGCAAACCATTGATATCTGCAAGTGATCCATTTGTAATCGCAATCGCCACCGATGAGCCGGATAAATTTGCAACGACCCTTCCCCTTCTCGATCTTAATAATATTGAAATGATTGCAGATTATATTGAGCAATTTTTAACCCATCATAACGAGTAAAAAGCACACAAAAGGGCAACCTCTCTCCACTGGCCAGTTCAAAAAATGCTATAATTTGCTTATATTAGTGCGAGTTGGCGAATAGAATAATAACAATGCATGCTAAGTAACTTATATTATATCAGTAAGTTACAGATACTTTATCATCTTAAGTATTACGTTTAATGACTATCAAAATATCCAGAATTACATGGGTATTGATCGGTTTTGTATGCAGATTACGAAATATAACGAATTAGATTCATTTAGGAGAATGCAAAATGGCAGACCGTACCGTCACAGTCACCGATAATACGACAGGGAAAAAAGTCGACCTACCGATCCTGGATGGCACAAATGGCCCCAGCGTCATTGATATTGGCAAGTTATCTAAAGAACTTGGCTATTTCACATTTGACCCCGGATTCGTTTCTACAGGAAGCTGTGACAGTAAAATAACCTTCATCGATGGTGATATTGGTCTACTTCGCTATCGTGGTTACCCAATTGAACAGCTAGCGGCTAAGAGTACTTTTTTAGAAGTTTGCTACCTGCTCTTATTTGGGGAATTACCCAACGCTCAAGCATTTGAAGAATTCAAAGCTCGTCAAAAAATGCATACCATGCTTGACGAAAAGATGCGCCGCTTCTATTTGGGGTTCCATAACGACTCTCACCCAATGGCGATGATGGTAGCGACGGTAGGTGCACTTTCCGCATTCTATCATGACCAGATTGATGTGCATGACCCTGAGTCTCGTGAGATTGCTGCAAACCGCTTAATTGCTAAAGTTCCGACGATGGCAGCATGGGTACACAAATATTCAATTGGTCAGCCATTCATGTATCCAAACAACAATTTGGATTATGTACCTAATTTCTTACATATGATGTTTGGCTTGCCAACCATGAACTATCAGCCAAGCCCCACGTTTGTAAAAGCTATGGATGTAATTTTGATTTTACATGCTGATCACGAACAAAATGCATCTACCTCAACCGTTAGACTAGCAGGTAGCTCAGGCGCTAACCCTTATGCAGCTTTATCTGCTGGTATCAGCTCTCTTTGGGGGCCTGCTCATGGCGGTGCTAACGAAGCGGTAATTCGCATGCTGGAAGATATTGTAGAATCAGACAATGATGTTGCCTACTACGTTGATCGCGCTAAAGACAAAGACTCACCTTTCCGCTTAATGGGCTTTGGTCATCGTGTTTATAAAAACTATGACCCAAGAGCAAAAATTATTCGAGAAGTATGTCATGAGTTACTAGCTGAACTAGGTGACGATAATCCAAATAGACCATTATTTGATACTGCAATGGAATTAGAACAAATTGCACTTTCTGATGATTACTTCGTAGAACGAAAATTATATCCAAACGTAGATTTTTACTCAGGCATAATTTTACGCGCTATGGGCATTCCTATGAATATGTTTACTGTAATTTTTGCACTTGCCAGAACAGTTGGTTGGATTTCACATTGGAAAGAGCACATGAGTGATCCTGCCGCTAAAATTGGGCGACCGCGTCAGCTGTATACCGGATCAGATGAAAGAAATTATGTTGATATTAATAAGCGTTAACAAATAGCATTTATTCTATTTCTGCAAAAAACTTTCGAATCACGGGACTAAAAAGCTCCTCGTCTATTAAGAATGCATCGTGTCCTTTCATAGATGCGATGCGTTCAAATTCAACATTGCGGCCCGCATTTTTAATTCCGTTGTATATTTCTTCCTGCTGCTGAATAGGGAATAAAATATCAGTATCTACACCTACCACTAATGTCTTTTTAGCATGCACTTTAGCGAGCCCAGCATTTACAGAACCACCATGCTCTGCAACGTCAAATAAATCCATCGCTCGCGACAAATACAAATAACTATTCGCATCAAAGTTTTCTACAAATTTATGTGCGTTGTAGTCTAAATAAGATTCCACTTCAAATTCAATTCCAAACTTATCTTTACTTCGTTTGCTAGAATCTATACGCGCACGATTAAAGCGCTCATTCCATTCTGCCGCTGCACGATAAGACACTAAACCAAGCTTTCGTGCCAGTATCATTCCATTCTTCGGCTCTTCATCCGGCTCATAACAACCGTTTTTCCAATCTGGATCGCAACGCACAATCTCCCGTTGTAACGAACGCATCGCTATCGCTAACGGCAGTGAACGACAAGCAGCTGATATAGTAACCACGTAATCGACTTCATCAGGATATTGTAGAGCATAAGCCAACGATGACATGCCTCCCATAGAAGCTCCAATCACTGCACATAAGTGATCCACACCCAGTTCTTGCATCGCATGGTGCCCGGCTTTAGCGATATCTTCGATTGTAAGTTCAGGAAATTCTGAACAATACTGTTTGCCTGTCTTTGGATTAATAGAGCTCGCACTTGTAGAACCAAAGCAACTACCCAACGAATTCACACAAACAACATAGAAACGATCTGTATCGATAGGTTTACCTGGTCCAATCATATATTCCCACCAACCAGATTCAGGGTCTTCAGCAGACGAACATGCGTGAGCAGATGGAGATAAACCCGTAAAAACTAATACGGCATTGTCATGCGTTTCTGAAAGTTTACCCCAAGCTTCATACGCCACATGTACTTCTGGCAGCACATCGCCACGACGCATAATGAAGTCAGTGGTTCCATAATCACCATGCAGTTCGACATATTTCGTTGCGATTGGCGCACGGTTAGGGATAGGATGAATATCTTTAGCTGATGTACTCACAATTTTCTCAATCTATTTCTAATTCACTAGTCACAAAGACCTAATGTTTAAGAAAGGAATTCTAGCAGTTACATTACAGGTTTAAATAGATTTTCGTGTGCGCAAGGTCAGAATCACAGATAAAATCAGCAAAATTACAAATAAAATTAATGTCTGTTCAGGAATAGTCAAACCTGCAAACTCCCAACTTACATCGGCACACGACCCTGAACCTGTTAGTGTTTTTCTCAGTGTCTCAAACAACGGTAATGTATCTAACATAAAGTACAAGCCTGGGCCACATTCGGGCACTAGATCCTTGGGGAGATTTTGTAACCAAATATGTCGTGAGGCAAGCCCTATCCCAACTATAGACAGCAATATGCAGCACACACTATTTATTTTTGCAAAAATAGTTTTTGGCCCAACCATCCATGTTAGTAAAAACAGCACACCCAAACTCATGATTACCACCCTGTCTAAAATGCATAACGGGCATGGATCTAAATACAACGTTCTCTCTAAATAAAACACTGCAAACAACATAGATGCTACGCAAATAACAAAGCTAAAAAATGCTAACGATCGAAAATTAAACATAGAAAAATTTAGTACTTGTTCTTATTTCTTTTATTCAACGGGCGACTCAACAGGTGTTTCGACTGACATCTCATCTAGTAGTTCACTTGGTAATTCATCTGGTAATTCATATGACACTTCTGAATAACCCTCTGGTGGGCCCTGCAATTGAAAATCATCAACAGTTTTAGATTCTTGAATATTTGCAGAACCCTCACGTTGTGCAATATTGTATTCAAACCAATCTGTTTTAACTGAAAATACATCGTACGTGACATTATCACCATTACTGTTAACTTCAGTATAAACACCATTTTTATACATCCAAGTGCCTGCATCAGATGATTTCTCATAAAGCTTATCACCATCATGCACGATCATGTAATCGACTTCATATGTACCATCAGACCCTCGAACTATTTTCCACGACTCAGCCCAGCCCGCATCTTCTTCGTCTTCATAAGTCCCATCCCCACGCCATACACCCGCTAAAGCTTCGGTAGCTTTAGCATCATCATCTTTGACTTCAGGATTATTTGTACAAGACCATAATGGAAATAGTATTGATATTAGAATAATGAGTCTAAAGAAAAAACCTATTGATGAAATTTTCATATAGCCCGATCCAGTAGTTAATAAATTTATATAAGAGTTTAACCATTAGTCTTCTCACTCACAATCCAATGTGCTTAATTTTTGATACCATTCAATTAACATATCAAGTGAATATGCTGCATTTGCAGGGCTTGGATTAGGCGTTACAAATACGCAAGACTTACCTAAATTAAAATTTTGCAATCCCCAATCAGTTTTAGCTTTTTTGAGACTGCTATATTGCAAGAACTTATTGATCGCAACTTTCCCATGAAACCAGCAAATTTTAGGTTGATATTTAAATATTGCCTCCTCTAACATCGGCACATATATTTTATAATCAGCGGCTACCATATCCTTACCCATCGAAGAATGCCGCTTAGCTACATCGGTAAAACCTATTTTATATTTATAAAATAATATCTCTTGAGACGCTTCAGACGGCTCAAGCTCTCCTAGGATTAAATCACTCGCATTCAACGCCTTCCAAAAACGATTCCTGGGATTTGCAAAATAATATCCGTTAACAACTGAAATCGTCGATGGATTCAATCCAACAGATAATATCTTTAAGTCATAATCAAAATAATCTTTAAGAGTTTCCATATTTAGCACTTAATATTTTAATTCAAAGCTTGTTACAATTTAACGCAACCTCTAGAAGCCAAAGATAATCATGAACACTAAAAAAACATCTTCTCACACAATCCATGCATTGGAGCTCGGACCAATGGAAAATTTTGTTTATTTATTAATAGATAATGAAACCAGTACCGCAGCAGTCGTCGATCCTGCATGGGAAGTAGATAAAATTATCGAACAAGCAGAAAATCTTAATGTTGCCATTACTGATGTTTTATTAACACATAGCCACCATGACCACATAAATGGATTAGACGGAATACTGGATCAATATGATGCACAAATTCATATACTTAAAAACGAAGCTGATTTTTGGGGCGAAAACTTAAACAAGCCTCAACTACATTATGGCGGTGATAACATTCAAATTGGTAATACCGAAATTCAAGTTATGCATACCCCTGGCCATACACCTGGCTCAACATGCTACCGCGCAGGTGATGACTTAATTACCGGTGATACTTTGTTTGTTTTTGGTTGTGGACGTTGCGACATGCATGGTGGAGACCCTGAACAAATGTACTCCACACTAAAACGGTTTAAAACAGATTTGCCTAACGACATCGTGATCCATCCAGGCCATAATTACGCAACCCAGAAGTCTTCAACCTTAAAAGAAGAGTTTGAAGGAAACCCATTCATGCATTTTACCGAAATCGACCAATTTGTTCGTTATCGTATGAAAGTACATGATCAGATAAGAAACTCCCCTTACGCTTCACAAAGCAACACTGACTTAAATATACAGCTTGAGAAGCTAGAAAACTAAAACATTTCAAGTGAAATGTAAGCGAGAAATTTAAGAGGCTTGTTTACTTAGGTTAATTAGTATTTCACTAATACCCTGCGCTGAACCTAGATAGGGTGCAGTCTTAATATTTACGCTTGGGTTTTGGGCTTGAGCTTTTTCAAGTTCTTCAGGTATATCGGTAACCACATGCCTACCGGCAGAAAGAAAATATGGCAGCACCGTTACTGTGTCTGCTCCTTTTTCCACACAAGCACTTACACCATCCGGAATCAATGGTTCTGCTAGCTCTAGAAAGGCGCACTCAACAATAGAAAAATCATCGTTAGTCTGTTGCGCTAAAGCTTTAGTAAGTTCTCGCACCTCATCATTTGAGGCTTGTCGTCGACTTCCATGGGCAATAAGTAATAACGCGTTCATATTGTGATGCTATCACAGCCCAATTTACAGAAAATAGGCATGCTGGAAGATATACAAATATGTACGGTACAAATTTTACGAAAACAAATCTATCGGGCAAAAAAAACCCACGTTAGAGGTTAATTTAACGTGGGTCAGTTTCAGAAGGAGAGAAACTACAGTCTGTATTATAATCTGTGATCTACTCTAAATTTTTACAGTTCATCTGCGAAAACCGTCCATTAAGCCCAGACTTAGCCTGATTGAACTACTAATTGTTTCATTGCATCAATAAACCACGCTTAAACATCGCCAAATTCTTGCTTTAACGATTGCTCTTCCGTCAACAATCGTTGTTGGGAGTTCATGTTTTCTTTCTTGTACGTCACCATAGCCGCACCCTGCTCGTCTGTACGAATCACAATACCCATCATCCTACTAATTCTTCGTAGTGAGCCATTTTTACTCACTAAAACGATTTCAACCTTTTTCCCACGCTCTAGGTCATGCCCAGGAATAAGCACATACAAGCCACCTTCACTCATATTGCCTTGATTCGCCTTCAAAGTAGAAAACCCATTACGCTTTACATATACGTCACCCAATATTGCAGTTCTTTCATCTCGGGGGAAAAATGAGCTGCGCAGTGTTTTTTTGCGAAATATACCTAGCATAGAAAAAGTGGCACCTAAATAGTTGTTAGTAGCTAACTATCTACTTTAGATTTGAGTGAGTTAAATGAATCCACTTTGTACCATAGGCATATGGGTATTTTTGTGACACCCCACTCCGATAGCTCGCAAATAATTGTGGTCGAACGGCTGGTAATTGAATTTACCAACCTTCCGCTATCTACGTTGCATCGCTAGATCACGAAAGTGCTTCCAGTCGTAACCGATTGCATTACGTTTTTCAGTATCGTTCTTATATTTATACAATAAAAACTTATAGCTGATATGAGGAATTTTGTATGTAAATAGAGCCAAGATCATGAACATAGCACCCATTGCGGTAGTTCGGTTACCGCCCACATCAATTCCAAACATCCAAACGGCTAAGGCAACTACAGCTACAAGCCCTATTGTAGCAAAAGTTAATTTACGGCTGAATTGATGAAACTCTCTGTATAATTGTTGCGATATATTACTTTCAGTCATCTCAATATCTTATTGTTTTTTATTAATATATAGGCAGATATTAACAAGCCGCCAATAAAACCATACAAATGCGCTTGCACGACTACTGGCCCACCTGCAGCGGATTCACTTCCAGGCAATGGGCCCATCATGCCTTCCCATGCCAGTTTAGCAATGAGCCCGACTAGAAGAAAAATGTTTAACCAATGCTTTTGAGAGACGTAATCAACAATGATTAACGTTACCAACAGACCATGAAGTGACCCTGAAAGACCTACATACCATTGAATATCAGGACTAAAAATCCACATTCCAAACGTCACTAAGCAACAGTTCATCACCAACACTAGAACCATAACCATCGGCTTTAAGCACTTTGGATACAATACAATGATTGCAGCCAAGGCCAAAGCATTCATAGCCATATGTCGCCAGGTTAGGTGCACTATATTACCAGTGATAAATCTCCACCATTGGCCATCCCTTATATCCACCCTAGAGTACTGCATCCAATCCACTCCCAGCATCAGACTAAGTTGCGCCAACCCACTTAACGCAACAACAAAAAATATAAAAATTATGTTTTTATTCATGAACTTACAAGTAATACATAAACTATAATATGATTAACAGATTGAATGCTTATTGAAACTTCTAGAAGCGTTACACTATCTAATATTGTCAATGACCCGAACTTTGGATTCACAATTGAATAAAAGAAACTTTCTTATCGCAGTCGGTGGGTTCTCCTTATTTACTATTTTACAGGTTAATTCGAAACATAATCGAATTGCCATCAAAGCCAGCCCTGAAATTAAGAAATGGGAAAAAGAAGATCAATTCTGGCGTGACACATTAACTTCATCCCAATACGCCATTCTCAGGAATGGAGCCACCGAACCGCGCTATTCCAGCAAATATACGAAGTTCTATGAAAACGGCACGTATAGCTGCCAAGGCTGTAATTTAACTTTATTTACTGGCGATATGAAATATGACAGCAACACGGGTTGGCCAAGCTTCAGTGATCATATACATGGGCATTTAGAAACCTATACTGATTTAAAAGGGATTTGGCCAAAAACCGGTTATCGATGCGGACAGTGTGGTGGACACCATGGACACCTCATTATGGATGGCCCACTACCTACGGGACAACGTTGGTGTAATAACGGACAAGTTTTGAAATTTAAGGCTGCTTAAGTGCGATCTATGAAATTATTAACCACTGACTTATTAATATAAATTATGAAATTTAATCTTTAAATACTCACCACAAGTGCAACTATAAAAGAAACGCTTATATATGCTGCTAACCCTACGCCAAATGCCATGCGCTTTTCAGGATACACAATCAGCTCACCATCCTGCAGTTTCTGTGACTTTTCTAAGCCGGTAGAAATGAATAGAAAACCCATTAACCAGACAATTAACAATAAACTAGTGCCTAACATAGTACCTCCTTGGTATGTGTATTATTCTCTTGGCAATCGAACTGAACTGCGTGGTTTAGCCCTTTGATTAACCAACTCAACACAGATGAAATAATACCCAATCAAGACCTGGGTTAATGTGAAATAGGCAGCAAACTGACTGCTTTCACAATTGTTAACGCGTTGTAAACTAAAAAAATCTAGGTGACTATTCAGAAACTAAGTTTTTAATACGTTTAGATAACAAGACCATTTCAAAGCGTGACGCAGTTCACACGACACAATAGAATGTAGCAATGAGCGATAAAGACAAAATAGATTTAAACAAATTAGACAACCCTTCTATTCCACCTTTAAATGAGGAGCTAGATAACTTTCTTCAACCGGGTATTCATGAAGCAATTGCAGAATTTACCACGCAAGCACAAATCTATTTTCCACAAATTCTTAGCGATGAGCTCGATCAAGCTGCAGCAAAAGTTCATTTGGATAATCTACAAGAACATATCAATCGCACTAACCAATTATCTGGCCAAACCTCTAAACAAGATGTTGAAAAAGTCTCTACGGCTTTAGAAGCACTATTAAAAATCGGAGATAAAAAGCAAGACGATATGATGGCTTGCGCCCTGTTAGACTATATTGACGAAATATTAGAAATGCTAAACGCTGATCATTAACCTCATGCAAACACAAAAATTAATATAAAATAATGCTAATATAATAAATTCAATACCGTTACTGAAACAATCAAGAACAAGATTGTCATAATACTTCCCGCACGCATAAAGTCAGGAACCCGATAACCGCCAGGACCCATAATCAAAGCATTCACTTGATGAGTGGGTATTAGAAATGAATTTGAAGTCGCAATCGCAACCGTCAATGCAAATATAGCAGGGTTACCACCCACACCAATCGCAATATTCACTGCCAGTGGCACCAAAAGAACGGTTGCTCCTACATTAGACATTACCAAGGTAAAGAACGTTGCTAATACAGCCATTGCTGCCTGAACCACCCAGATAGGCATGTCACCCACTACCAACAGCGTCTGCTCTGCAATCCATTTCGCTGTGCCAGTTTGTTCAACTGCCATACCCAACGGAATTAAACTCGCTAGTAAAAATACCGTTTTCCAAGATACCGCTTCATAAGCTTCATCAATCCGCAGAACACCTGTTAGCACCATACCAATGGCACCTGTTAACAATGCTATCGATAAACGAATATCCGTAAATAGCACTAAACCAAGCGCAATAGTAAAGAAAATGCCTGCCCACATTACTTTATTAGGCCGTAACTCTTCGTGCGGGTATTCACTAGTAATGACAACAAAGTTACTATCTTTCTCTAGACGCATTAATGCTTGCCACGTTGTATGAACGACTAACGTATCACCAGAGTGAAAAGGGATATTCCGAATATCTTCTACTTCTCGCATGGTATGTCCGTCACGGTGCATCGTGATCATCGAAATACCATAAGTTTTACGCATCCAAACATCACGTGCACTTTGACCAATTAATTTTGAGCTTGGTGGTATCACAATTTCTGCAATGCCAGCATTATTGCTTGCTAGATCTTCCGCGAATGTGCGCAGCTGGGTTCGCTTTTTTAAGTTATATTTTTGAACGAAATGATCAAGATTTTCAGGCTCTGCAGTGATCCCAAGCACCATTCCTGCAATAAGACCCGTGTCTCTATCTAATGCGCCTGGACCCACTCTAGTAGCGTGTCCCGATTGTTTAGTTGCAATTACACGCAACTGGTATGCATCTTCAAAATCATCTAAATGCTTACCAATAATTTCACTATCTTCAGGCACCACAACTTCATATAGATCATAATCCACGCCATACACATCATGAAAATAACTCATCGTGTCACCGCTTGATGTAGAGCTTTCTGCTTGTGTAACCGGTAAAACATAACGTCCAAAAATCACAAAATACAGAATGCCAGTAATAACTAGTGAGACACCAACAGGTGTTACTGAAAACAAGCTCCAGGTTTGCATTTGCTGGTCTGCAGGCAAGGCAGTGTTAGAAGTATGAATTAAGTCATTTAGCAAAATGAGCGGTGACGAACCAATCATTGTTACCGTACCACCCAAAATTGCACAAAAGCCCATTGGCATTAATAGGCGAGACATAGGTAATTTTGCACGTGAAGAAATTCGTGACACCACAGGTAAAAACAACGCAGCGGCACCTACGTTTTGCATAAAAGAAGAAATAAATGCAACCGTGCCAGATATAATTGGAATAATACGTTTCTCAGACGTGCCGCCAACATTAAGAATAAAGTTAGCTACTTTACTCATTATGCCTGTTTTATCTAAACCAGCTCCAATAATCATTACTGCAATAATCGACATCACCGCATTACTTGAGAAACCATCAAACAAATGCGCAGTATCTACCAAACCTTGCTCTAAACCCATAATAGGTGCAAACAAGCTTGTTAACCCCAACACCACCATAATAGTGATTGCTGCAATATCAACATCTACCACTTCAAATGCAAATAGATAAATTGTTAACAGTAATATCGCAGTCACCCAAGCAATTTCAATAGTAGGCTCTTCATAAATCAGGAAAGCCCCAATCATGATAAAGATAGCCAATGAGGCCATACGCTTTTTAATTACACTTCGTGTGCTGGGTGGCAGAGAAAGTTTTCGCATGTGAGAAGCTCAGTCCTTAAGCAGATTTGAATGCGTCCTGCTGATTATTACGGCATGAAAGCCGGTTATTATCCGGCGCTATGGATTTGAGGGCAATTGATTACCTGTGGTCAATATGGGTCAATGTGGATAAATCTAAATAAAATTATTTATCCCACCCTTAACAAGATCAAATACTCATCATGGTACTAAACGCACTAGAAAAACAGTACGCAGCTGTTAAACCCATTATTAGTGCTGAAAATACTCCGGTGATTCCTGAAATCTTCCCCTTTAAAGTCTTCACTAGAATTGCAATTGACCCAATAAAAGCAGCGAAATTGCCGAATATCTGAAACAGTTCATTCCAAGCTACATCTCCAATTCGATGATGTAAGTTTCCAAGATAAAACCAATGCGAAGCTACCAGCAAGAGCGACACTACAATACAACTTGCTAATATAATGATGTCGACTTGTGACAGAGTTTTCTTTTGTTGTTCATCAATCATTACTCATTAAATGAAATCAAGTCTTCACCTTTGTTCTAACAATTATTCAAATACGTAAGGGCAACCTCCATACTCATTAACTGATTCATCCCATCGTCTCACATCATTGGCTCTACGCCATCTATTATGAAAAAACTCCATCAAACATGGTCCTTGCTGTAACTGAATAAGTATTGTGTCCCCTTCATTTACATTTTCATACTCAGGATACTCTTTTGACATTCCCCAAGTAATTCCGCCTTTAGATTTAGCATAATCCATCCAGATTTTTTCAATATCAACTTCTGATTGAGTAGGTTTCTCCTGTTCGTTATCAGCTGCAAAGGAATGTAATGAGATGCAGAAAATTACAATTGATAATATTAAGTTTAATTTCATTTAACTTTCTCTTTTACTATTCATTCAAATCTGATTAGGACCGTATATAAAATCTTTAATGGGTAAGACCTTATATGGACTTGGTTTCATTAATTTTAATTAACAACATTGGCGAACTCTACCAACCACTTAGTTATAGAAAATTAATATATAAAAACGGTTACACTCGCTCAAATACCGTAGCAATTCCTTGCCCTAGCCCGATACACATTGTAGCTAAGCCAAGCGTTGCATCTTTATCTTCCATAATATGTAGTAGTGTTGTGCTAATTCTAGCGCCCGAACAACCAAGCGGATGACCTAATGCAATCGCGCCACCATTTAAATTTACTTTTTCATCCATTTTATCCAATAAGCCTAAATCTTTAAGCACAGGTAGTGATTGTGCAGCAAACGCTTCATTAAGTTCTGCATATTCAATATCTTCAATACTTAAACCAGCTCGTTTCAGAGCTTTTTGAGTGGCCGGTACTGGTCCATAACCCATAATGGCTGGATCAACTCCTGCAATCGCCATAGATTTTACTTTTGCTTTGGGCTTTAAGTTTAATGCTTGGGCACGTTCTGCAGACATGATAATCATTGCAGAGGCGCCGTCTGAAAGCGCTGAAGAGGTCCCAGCCGTTACAGTCCCACCACTTGGTTTGAATACTGGACGCAGAGCCGCAAGTTTTTCTAATGAGGTTTCTGGTCGAATAACTTCATCGACTTCACATAATTGTTTAAATCCGTTTTCGTCGTGGCCTTCAATTGGCACAATTTCGTTTTTAAACCGGCCATCTAACGTGGCGGCATGCGCACATTGATGCGAACGCAAACCAAACTTATCTTGATCTTCTCGACTAACACTATGTTGCATAGCTAGTAATTCTGCTGTTAGGCCCATCATGTTAGAAGCTTTAGCTGTGTATTTACTAGATGCAGGATTAAAATCCCAGCCATGTGTCATACCGACATGCCCCATGTGCTCCACACCACCAATGACAAAAACATCACCACAGTTTGAGTAAATAGCTTGAGCTGCTGAATGGATCGATTGCATTGAAGAGCCACACAAACGATTAACAGTTTGACCGCCTGCGGTATGGGGAATATTGGTCATTAATGAAATATATCGAGCTATGTTCCAACCTTGCTCTAAGGTTTGATTAACACAACCCCAGATAACGTCTTCAACTTCTGTTGGATCAACGTTTGGATTACGTTCAAACAAAGCATTAACAAGTGCTGCAGACATCATTTCAGCACGAACATGACGATACATACCATTCTTGGACTTGCCCATTGGCGTTCGAACACAGTCAATAATGACTGCATCGCGCTTTTCAAGACTCATAATTTTTTCTCAGTTTATTCATCATTAACACTATCCAATCTTCGGATAAAAAGTTTCTTTCTTCTTAGCCATTTTTACCAATCCGCTTGTAGGAATATAAGTTGGACTAATGTGTGAATATTTTTCTGCTTGGTCACAAAACTCCTGCACACCCATCTCTTCAATGTAGCGCAGAGCGCCACCTCTAAATGTTGGGAATGCAATGCCTAAAATTAAACCCATATCTGCATCAAGCGGATGATCAACAATACCTTCTTCTACACATCGCACCGTTTCCATACACATAGGAATCATCATCCGATCTACTATTTCTTCATCTGTAATATCAATTGAATTCACGCGTACGGTTTCAATTACAGTCAAAGCATTTTCATCTTTAATTTTTTTCTGTTTGCCACGCTTGTCTAGCTCATATTTATAAAATCCAACACTATTCTTTTGCCCATAACGCTCATTCTCATACAAAGCATCGGTTGCTGACTTAAATTCCTTACTCATTCGATCTGGATACGCTTCTGCCATTACTTCTGAAGCATGATGCGCTGTATCAATGCCCACTACATCTAACAAATAGGCAGGGCCCATTGGCCAACCAAACTTTTCCATCACTTTATCTATGCGTTGAATATCAACGCCATCTCTGACTAACGCATCAAAGCCTGCAAAGTATGGGAACAACACACGGTTCACCAAGAAGCCTGCGCAATCATTTACTACGATAGGTGTCTTTCCCATTGCTTCCGCATACGCCACGGTAGTCGCAATGGCTGCCTCGCTTGATTTCTCTCCACGAATCACTTCAACTAATGGCATCCTGTATACCGGATTAAAAAAGTGCATCCCGCAAAAATTTTCAGGTCGCTGCAATGACTCTGCTAGTTCCGTAATCGAAATCGTGGAAGTATTTGAAGTTAGGATGCAGTCAACTTTTACTTGCTGTTCAACTTCCGCTAACACAGATGACTTAATTTTTTTATTCTCAATTACTGCTTCAACCACCAAGTCTGTATTAAAAAAATCACCATAACTTAGCGTCGTATCAATTTTAGCTAAGGTATCGGTTACATCTTCTGGTTTAATTTTCCCACGTTTGACTTGTTTTAATAACAGTCCACCTGCTTCGCTTTTACCTAACTCAAGCGCTTCTTGCTTGATGTCTTTCATAATAATAGGTATGTCTTTACAAGCTGATTGATAAGCAATTCCACCACCCATAATGCCCGCACCAAGAACTGCTGCTTGTTTTACAGGTAAGGCTTGTTTTCCATATGCTCGACTAACCTTCTTTATGCGCTGATCATTCAAGAACAAGCCCACCAAATTCCGCGCTACTTTGGTTTTTGCCATTTTGACAAATCCGTGCGCTTCTACTTGCATAGCTTCATCACGCAGCATAGTTGCATGATGTTGCACAGTCTCTATAGCCGCTAATGGTGCAGGAAAGTGGCGACCTGCTTTAGCAGCAACCACTGCCTTTGCAGACTCAAAGGCCATAATGCTTTCTAACTGATTTAGTTGCAGTGGTTGGCGTTTTTCTTGTTTGCGCTGTTGGTAATCTAGTTTGCCATCTAAACATTGCTGAACTATATGCATTGCAGCATCATGAAGTTGATTAATTTCAACAACCGCATCTACGGCATGACACTTTAAAGCTTCTTGGGCTTTTTTCTGATCACCAGTGCAAATCCAATCTAATGCGTTATCTGCACCAATTAATCTAGGCAATCGCACACTACCACCCCAACCTGGGAAGATTCCGAGTTTAACTTCTGGCAAACCAATGCGAGCAGAATTCGCCATAACACGATAGTCTGTCGTCAGCGCTAATTCGCAACCACCTCCCAAAGCATAACCGTTTATAGTAGTTACGGTTGGAATCGGCAAATCTTCTATTCGGCTGAATAGAGCTTGAGTTGTTTCTATCCAATGAATAAATTCTTTTTCGGGTAATTTAAAAAAACCTAGAAATTCTGTGACATCCGCACCAACAATAAATACATCTTTATCACTGGAGATGATTAATGCACTAACCTCTTCATGATCTTCAATTGCACTAATAGCTTCATCTAGCTGCTCCACAACCGCTTTACTAAGCTTATTAATACTCTCCCCTTCTAAATCGAATACTAAATTAGCAATCGAGCCCTGGACAAAGTCTACTTTGATAGCGTTACCTGAAAATATCATGCTGTAATTATCATTTTATATTGATCATCTGAATTAGTTTATTAACAACTTTCTTATAATACATTTCATTGCTACGAGCATTTTACTAAGATGTTGAGCAAAAGCCTAACCCTAATATTCAACCAAGGATTACCGGCCCCACCAACAAAGCATCAACACATCTTAAAAATACACTAGAGCAAGCAAATATAACTATTGAATCGATCCCTGCAGATACCAAAAAACGTAAATTAGCACCATTAAATATAGTTGTATTTGAAGCAGGTGGCCATAGAAAAGCAGTTCCTAGCACCGATACAACCAACTATATCCGCCTACCTATGTCAAAGGCTTAGAGATCAGTAAGAATTTGTATTTCTTCGCGTAAATACTCGAATTTTGATGGAATGAGTGAAGAAAAATTCATATTCATCAATGCACTTATTAATATTGCAGTCAGAAAATTACTTCCCGTTACGGGTGGTGTTGATGTAAATAATAAGGAGAGCCAAGCCAAAAGCTCGGCAGATAACGCGGATGCTTTATCTTATAAAGATAATTGCGCGGTTACAGGAGTCCAATTTGCTAATTTACGGATACAGGCAAAAAAATATAGTCATCTACGACTTGGTTGAACCCTACTTAAGTGAACTTCAACTGACTTCTATTTTTGCTAGATATATCAGCGACTTTGATATTTCAGTTTGGTAGCTGGACATATTCAGAAATATCGTCGATATCTACTTCTTGGTTCCGTCTATCCTCTTGTGAACGACGGTCATTATCCACTACACTTCCACTACTGTCTTTTATTGGAAAATCAGTCGCTACTTGATGACGACGCTCAATACCTGTTCGAGTGTCTTCAGTTGTCGGAATATGTTCGAATACTTCTGCTACTTCGTTAATTAGCGTATCAAAGTTATCATCCATGCCACTTTGCCTATACATTGTCGATGACCAAATATTCGCATAAGTGAATATAAAAAATTGAGGAATAGCTCCACAAAAAAACAGAATATTTACATAAAGTCGCTATTTATAGGGCATATTAATTGATAATTACAACTAATATGCCCTAGGCAAGCAATAAGTTATTCGTAAGGAAATAAGATAACTAATAGGACTATTAAGAGATTCGACTAGCTAGTATTTAGAATTCATACTGTAATTTGCTAATAAAATAATAAACTAAGCGCACACGCGCATATTCAATTCAAATATCGTTCATATAATCTTGGGAGATAATAATGATCAAGCCGCATGGATCGGACACTTTAACGCCTTTATTTGTTGAAGACGAAGCAACTCGCAAACAATTAGAAAAAGAAGCCGAAAATTTACCTTCCATCATAGTGAGCTCTGCTGCTGCTGCAAATGCAGTGATGCTAGGTGCAGGATACTTTACTCCTTTAAAAGGTTTTATGACGGTTGCCGATGCAGTTTCAGTAGCTGATAACATGAAAACTAGTGATGGACTATTTTGGCCAACTCCAGTACTTAATTTAATCCATGACACAAGTGTAATTGGTGATGCTAAGAGAATTGCGCTTCGCGACCCAAATGTTGAAGGTAACCCCGTACTCGCTATTCAAGACATCGAATCAATAGAAGAATTAAGCGATGATCAAATCAGCAATATCACCGAAAAAGTCTACCGCACCACTGATGCTGATCATATTGGTGCATCTACTTTCATGTCATTAGGGAAAGTTGTGATTTCTGGACCTATACAAGTATTAAACTACAGTTACTTTAGCGAAGAATTCAAAGGCACCTTTAAAACTGCCGGAGAAATCCGAGATGAAATTGCTGAACGTGGTTGGAATACTGTCGTTGGTTTTCAAACTCGCAACCCTATGCACCGTGCTCACGAAGAGCTCTGCAAAATGGCTCAAGAAGCCGTTAATGCTGATGGTGTTTTAATTCATATGTTACTTGGCAAATTAAAAAAAGGTGATATCCCAGCACCAGTTCGTGATGCTGCAATTCGTAAAATGGTTGATGTCTACTTTCCACCTAATAGCGTGATGGTTACCGGTTATGGTTTTGACATGCTCTATGCAGGACCACGTGAAGGTGTATTACATGCAGTATTTAGACAAAACTGTGGTTGCACACACTTTATTATTGGTCGTGATCATGCCGGTGTAGGTGATTACTATGGCGCATTTGATGCACAAACAATCTTTGATGATGAAGTCCCTGCAGGTGCTCTAGATATAGAAATATTCAAAGCAGACCATACTGCTTACTCCAAGAAACTTAACAAAGTAGTCATGATGCGTGATGCACCGGATCATTCAAAAGAAGATTTTGTATTACTTTCTGGGACCAAAGTACGAGAAATGTTAGCTGCAGGTGAAGACTTACCAAAAGAATTTGCGCGACCTGAAGTTGCTAAAATATTAATGGAGTACTACCAAAGCATTGGTTAAGTGCTGGCTAATATTAATTAATTACGCGCAGCCAAAAAACTGTGCGTAATTAATGTTTTAAATAATCCTGAATTTGAAACCTACTTAAATATCAACAATTTCAATTGAGTTAAAGACATGCTCTTGCATATCATTTGATAACTTTTGACCGCTCGAAAGAATCATAAAGCTGCCCTTCTTTGCCCCTACTAATACACCATCAAAAAGATCATTCTTAATACTATGTTTCGTAGCACTTTCGTCAGCCAAATAAGCTACTGTTAAAGAGAATCCATTAAAATCTAGAACAAAATGCGGGACCATTTTGCCATCTACTGGACAGTTGCCAGCGTATTTAATTGTCCCAATATTATTATTGGCTTGAATGCCTTGAGACTCAAACATCTTATTAAACGATGCAAGTTGAATATTATCATTGCGATCCAATGCATATAAATCTTGGTTGATGTGTGCAAATACATGCTGCTCTAAACCGTGCGACTCACCTAATTGATAAGTACCAATAGACAAACCAATTGCTAATACTAACCCTGCAGCAATGGATAACCATTTATATCCACCATTTTTACTGGTTATTGTAGATTTTGCGTGAGGTTTCAAGACATGAACATTACTCGTATCAGCTTCACTCATACGTTGAGCCAATAAAATGCGGGATTCTAAACCTTCTGGAACATCAACCTCAACAGCACTGGTAAGTGTTTCATCAAAACTTATATTGGCAAAAATATTTGATTCTAAGTCTCCTGGCACTTCAATACTTAGAGCAGAAGATAAATTATCATAAAATGCTTTCATAGATTCATAGTAGTTTTTGCAGTTATCACAGTCTAAAATATGCTGCAAAGTAGTTGCACTAGTGCTTGAGAAATCACTTGTTAACTCCTTTTTAACTTGCAAACATAAATTATCCATAGCTATATCCTTATCAACATTCCTTAATCAAACTTCTACAGGTCGCCCTTCTACGCCATCATCTTCAAGTATTGCACGTAATTTTTTACGCGCACGAAACACCCTTGTCATTACAGCACCTGGTTTAATATCCATAATTTCACCAATCTCATCACAACTGTATCCACCTAAAACTTGTAGCAACAATGGTTCAAGATATTCGCCTGGCAATTCTTTTAAGCTTTCTCTTAATGCAATCACTTCAGTTTTTGCAAAGTCATCTTCAAGCTGAGCAAACTTATCAACATTTACATCGTCAATTGGTGTTGTCTCTGGTCTAATTTTTTCAAAACGTCTGGCATTCTCACGGCGATATATCGTAAAAAGCCAGCTTTTTACAGCATTAGGGTCTTTCAAAGACTCCAGCGCCTTCCAGGCACGTAAAAATGTTTCTTGTACCAAGTCTTCTGCAATTTGAACGTCTTTCGTTAGCCATATTCCATAACGATATAGATCCTTAGAATAGGCATTTACAATCTCTTCAAATTGTATAGTTTTATCCTTATCACTCATCTGACCAGTATTATTTTCCATTACTTACACTTTATTTTAAATTAGTTGTGAATCACAACTATTAGTGATTTATTTCACTTACAAACTAGCATAAATACCATGCAATTCGCATAATATTAGGCCATCAAGGCGCCAGGTCCATAAGCAACCCTGGATCTATTCTCTGATCATGCCAATTCATGCGCCAATCTAGGTGTGCACCGGTAACCCTTCCACTAGCACCTACATGTGCAATTTCTTCACCTTGAGCAACCGTATCACCCACTTGAACTAATATTTTATCAAGGTGCAGAAAAGACGAAGACAAGTTATGTCCATGATCAACTACTAATGTCTTGCCTGAGAAATACATATCTTCAACATAGGTAACTACACCCGCTGCAGGTGCAGACACTATTGTGCCAACAGGAGCGGCAATATCAATTCCATAATGTGGTTGTCTAGGCTCACCATTTAACACACGTTGACTGCCGAATACACCGGTGATGGGTCCTTTTGCAGGCCACTTAAAACCTTCATCAAAGTCCACACGATCTTGATCTAATTTACGTGCTAATGAAATATTTTCCGCTTCACGTTTGATTCGCACTAATGATTTATTATCCGGGTTGACTTGCAACTTTGGCAAACCATTAATGTGTTGAACTTTGTACTCACGCGGTTTAACTTGATATTCATGCAATGAATGGCTGCCGTCAGGCTTAAGCACTGAAAGAATGGCTGTAGCGGGATAATCTCTACCAAAACCTACAATAAAATTACCATTCGCTGAAACACGAACTTGATGATTATTGATAGTGACAATTGCCCCAGGGTCAACTTCTCCAAACACCAGTCCGCCTTGAATAAAATTACCTGACAACTTAGGCACTTCAACTTGGGCAAACAAGCTGGTAGCTATAAAACAATAGAATACAATTAAGAAAGACTGGAAAAATAAACGCATAGAATCCATGCAAAATAAGTGAGTAACACGAATCTTGCCACAAAGCATGGAAAATATAAAAAATTAACTATTCATTTAAAATTAATAACGATTATCCTGCATTGAGTTAAGCAGTTTTCTTACTACTAAACGTAAATATAAAATATCGAGAATATGCCTAAGTCCCATGATTATTCATACTTAGAACTTTAGTTCGTTTTCAAACTAATGATTATTCATTTTTGCAATCTTATCTGCGATGCGGTTACGCAAAATACCAGTATCTATTCTAGGATCTTTTTCCAATTTAGGCTTCTCTGCATCTAGATCTTCTTTCATCCATAAGTGATCGACTTCACCAGCAACTTCGGTATGCTCAGGAACAGAATCCACATTATCTGACACCACCACGGCTGATTCCTTGTTGCCTCTGATTTTATCTAAAAAAGATTTTTTATCCATCTCAACTCTCCAAGTATTGATCTGCTGATTTTGCTTTAAATTAATTCCAATTAATGGATCTTAATCACATATTCAACGGCCTAACCCTATAGACCTCAAGCAGATAAGGAATCTATTCAACCAGTGGCAACAAAAACAAGATAAATGGTAAGTGGTTGTTTATTACATTTATTAACAAGACTCTACATTAGACAATTGTAACGAATGCTTACTGTAATAAAATCAATCTCAAAAAGTAAAAGCATGAAGAATTAATATCTATATAATTAGAATCTTAGTAAAAGTGGAAATACAACTTCACGAGAGAATGATCATAACAACTAATATAGGAAGAACTGAACGCCTATTAAGAATATCAGTAGATGCCTACTCAATGGCTTAGCACTCGCATTTGGTGGCGGATGGTGGTTCGGTATGATGGGTATCATGCCAGTACTCACAGGGATTTCTGAATCATGCCCAGCTTATGTCCCTTTTGGAATTTCAACCTGTAATTAACAACACTTAGTCATATAAGTTGGCTCTACACCACGATTATATCTGAAAATAAGGCATTAGCTTGCATAGCTACGACTTAATAATTTTTAATTTACAAACATTGTTAAATGGCACTAAATACAGAAAAATTTCGTGATTATCTTGAGGGTGAATACCCGATAGATGTGATTAGTATTTTTATTGACCATTTGGGTATTCGAATTCAATATCGAGAGCAACGCGGCGATGAACAGATTGATCGCCAACTTCGTAAATCGCATTTGCGTGAATCAGCTGAAACTTTTATCAAAAAAGCGGCTTATATGGACGCACATTTAGATCGCAATAGCGAAATGATGATGCAGTTGGGAGTTGGTGATGTCGACATCACAATTCAGCGAGTAAGTAGCGTACAACAAGAAAACACCAGCAATAAATATAGACTACGTCAAGATACAGTTCGAAACTCAGAAACTCAGTATGTCTTTTCTACAAAGTATTACACTTTAAGCTGTAAAGACGAAGCGGACATTACAGCACAAGCTCTTAGAGAGCATGTTTGTTCAGAAGATGAAAAGAAGTATATTCTAGAAGTGCAACTGTTAAGTGCTACAGAGCACTATTCATCCATCGCAAGATTCCATACAACAGACTCATACGCTTCAATCATGAGCCTTGAAACAATCACCAAGTAAAACGTTTCTTTATAATTAATTAATCAATTACTTATTTTAAAAACTCAACCATTTGCAACAAATAGCTTGCGCATTTTAGGCTTAACTACTTTGAATTGTGGTGATTCGAAAAACTCAAGTATTGGCTCAGGGCGACCAGCATGATAGCCCTGTGCAAAGTCTACACCGATATCCTTAAGAATATTTAGTATCTCTTCATTTTCTACATATTCAGCAATAGTCTGCTTGCCTAACACATGACCCATCTCATTAATGGCTTTTACCATTGCACGGCTTACGTTGTCATTGTGTATATCTTTTACAAACATACCATCTATTTTCAAAAAATCCACAGGTAGTGTTTTCAAATATGCAAACGAAGACAACCCTGAACCAAAATCATCTAATGCAAAATAACATCCCAAATCTTTTAAGCTTTGCACAAATGAAGTCGCTTGATCTAGATTAGCGATGGCTGCAGTTTCTGTGATTTCGAAACATATTTTACTCGGTTGCACTTCATACTCTTTTAGCTTTGCCATAATAAATGGCAAAAAACCTTCAGATGCTAATGATTGTCCAGATAAGTTAATCGAGCATTTATCTATCTGAGACAAAACATTTCTATTTTCAGACAACAACATGAGCACTTTATCTAAGATCCATCTATCAAGCTTTGGTGCACGGTTGTATCGTTCTACTGCAGGAAGAAAAGCATTTGGAGGGACTAAACGACCACTATCATCTTGCATTCTAATTAAGATTTCAAAACCATTCTTATCAACAAGAGAGTCCTTATTAGCTTTAATATTTATAATAGACTGGGCCGTAACCACTAGGCGACCTTCATTTAAAGCCTTATCAAATCTTTGAAGCCAGCGTTCTTGCCCTCGACGACGGTTTATATCTTCATCTCCTTCACGAAAGACTCGCACACAGTTTCTTCCAGATTCCTTAGCTAAATAACATGCACTATCAACAGCAGACAAAACATAGGACAAATCGAAGCACTTTTGATTAATCTCTGCTACACCTATACTAGCCTCAACATTAAAACTTTTCTGCTCCCAAATAAATTTATACTCCTGAATAGCTTGTAGAATTTCAGATGCTTTTTCTTCAGCCTCACTTAACGTGCAGTTAGACAATAACAAGGCAAATTCATCACCACCCAAACGCGCTAAAATATCTGAGCCTCTAAGTTTGCTTTTAACAAGATTACTAAACTGTATCAATAACTCATCTCCGGCCGCATGCCCATACAAGTCATTTACCATTTTAAATCGATCAAGATCTAAGTAGATTAACGAGCTTTTTTTACCTTTAGTCTTTGCACTAAGAATAGCTTTTCTTACATTGCGTTCAAATTCGGAGCGATTGATTAAGCTTGTTAATGAATCATGACTTGCTTGATATCGTAAACGTCTCGCCATTAAGCGCAAATTGGTTACGTCATTCATAACAGTAACCGCACCATATAGTTTACCTGTTTGAGATATTAACGGTGTTACCATTAACTGCACTGTATATTTAGTGCCTTCTTTAGTTACTATATCTGCATTGAGCTTTTGATTCTTTTTCTGTCTACCAGACAAACAAGAAAGTATTGGGTTTTCAATTTTTTTCTCAGACTCTTCCTCATATAGATCTATGATCTTTTCTATGTGCTTTCCTTTCCCCATTTCTTCAGAACAATTCAAAAAACGTGCAGCTGCTTGGTTGATATATTGAACTTCGCCACGTTCATTCGTCGTTATTACCGCATCAACAATAGATCGCAGCGTGGCAACCACTTTATCTTTCTCATCTGCCAACTGTACTTGTGCTTGTTTTTGCAGATGAATGTCACTAATTGAACCTACTACCTTTTTAGCATTGCCGGTGTAGTCATAATCAGCAGTGCCACGAATCACAAACCACCTATATCCTTGCTTCTTTACTGCAATACGGGCCTCAAGCAATAGTTGCTTACCTTTTTCTGTAATTAATATAGCCCAAGCATTAGCAAATATGTCGCGATCATCTGGGTGTATTAATCGTTGTAGTTGCGAAAGTCCAATTTCACATTCATCAACTTTTAAACCTAACAATTCATACATAGGTTGAGACCACCATTCAGAACCTTCTAACCCCGCCTGCCATTCCCAAATACCTTCTTGCGCACCTTGAATTACATTTTGAAATTTATTTTCACTTTCAATTAACGCTGCCTCAGTTTGCGACCCTGAAGTATTATCAGTAAAAGTCCAAATCAAAAACGAACCTTCAAGTTTACGGATTAACTTTATGTTTACTTGTAGCCATTTCTCGTTTTTATCCCAACGACTAGCATTCTTACTAAAAGCTGAAACCCTAAGGTCTTTTACAAACCCCTGTTCTGTAAGTAATTGGTTTATTTTTTTAATAGATTCTGCATCAGCAAATACGTCACGAAGTCTAGTATTATCTTCTTGCCCTGGAGTAATATTCAAAATACGCAATGCAAGCTGGTTTAAATATTTAATCTCATCACTATTGTTAGGTGTAACACAGACGGCAACAGGAATAGAATCAATAAACCCAGACCAATTCTCACTTGCCAAAGCACCAGCATCACTTAACTCAACATTTTGCAAATACTGCCCATAATTAACACTCTCAATACGTATTACTTTATTTCTTTTATCAAGAAAATATTTCCACTCAAAGTTATAATCATTAATACAATTAGCAGATACAATAACGTCTCCACTATGTAAGGCGCGATTAACTAATTCAAAGTGATCATCAGGCAAAAGTCGATTAACTTTAACCGCGTTAAGAGTTTTAGATAATGTACGTGCAGTTTGATTTGCTTCAATAATACGTCCATCAAATCGACACATAATTTCAATAGGCGCAGCATGACCTGCAACCGAAAGCAATCCGGAAGTTAGTTTTTTCAAACCTCCTAATTTTGAACTAGATTTAATAGACATAACTACACAACTAAATTGAATAATTGATCAAACAAGCACCCTGCTTATTGATTAATTCAGTCAAACTTAAGTTCTTTTACTCCAACTTCAATGTACTGATTAAGTGTAGAATTTTAACGTTTGTTTAGAAAAAAACAGTGACCGAGTAGAACGAGTGAAACATTTAGCGTGTTGACCGCAACATGTTAAATTTACAGTGATGCGGTCACTCAGGCTACAACTCACACCCAAACAATGAGTTATATGATTTTTCATGGAATCTGATAGTTTTGAAGTTTTTTGGTTTTTTCTGATATTTTAAGTCGCAAATTTAAGTTTGATTGGCTAGATCACAATACCTATTTAAGGCGAGCAATAAATATTCATTTACTAACTTTCAATCAAGACGAATATAAGACACACATTTCTAATCTAGGTGAGCCATTAAATATTAATTTTGCAATACTCAAAGCAAGCATTTTCACAAAAACTTTAATAAATTTTCATTATTAAATTTACAAACAAATCTAGAACAAGAAGAAATTTTAAATCACACCTAATTTAAATAAAAATAGCAAAATGTACTATACATAAAATTAATTGACCATAAGTTGCTTATAGCAAAACATCTCTTAGGAACAAACAGATAGTGTCAATAATCAATCCCAATAGGACGCTCACCCTACCAATTGATATATAAACTGCCATTATTTAACATTTTGTTCGACATAACAGAGCCTTTTATACTAAAAAATGTTCGACTTAAAGCACAGAAACGTTATTATTGAATTAGAATTTAAATGCGGCATATTATTAATTGCTGCTCATAACTACTCTCTAGAGGAGAATGAAAAATGTTTGGATTAGGTGGGAAGAATAAAGACTTTAAAGTTACCATAAAAAATACTGGCCAAACTTTTGAAGTCAAAGGTGGCATCAACCTCTTACAAGCTGCTCAGAATGCAGGCATCGAATGGCCTTGTGACTGCAAAGTAGGCTCTTGTGGTTCATGTCGCGCGAAACTTGTTAGCGGCAAAGTTAAAGAATTAGCAGACTTTGCCTATACTCTTGACGCTGATATGTTAAAAGAAAACTATATCTTGGCATGTCAATCACGTTTAAAAACAGACTTGGAAGTTGAGCTTGATTTTGATCAAGGTGCAATCAATCCAGATTATAAGTAATAAGTAAATTTATTTCTTTTTTAAGCATGGCATGTATTAACTTGCCATGCTTTTTTATTGCCTACTACTTTATATAATCATTAGTTCTTGCTTAAAGAATTATTAAAGCAGCTTACAAACACAAAAGCTAAGCGATGCTCTTCTTCCTCCTGATAGAAATCTGTGATGGTAATAATAAACTTCAATCGACTATTATTTAACCAGTTACACAGCTATTAATATTGTAACTTTACAGATAATGACATTTTTAGGGCTTTTTAACATCTTGGTCGTATAATCTGTAGCGTCTAAAAATGTTTGGGCACCTTAGTTGCCATTAGAGTTTTGCCAAATAAATTACAACAAGAAAAGCCTGAAGACGATTCAAATAGCCAATTTAATCTCCTTAAATTAAATCGATTTCGTCCATTTTTTTTGACCCAATTCTTTGGCGCGTTCAATGACAATGTATTCAAAAATGCATTGTTCATACTAATTGCATTTCAAAGCAGCTACGCGGGCTCGACTGACTCGACTAGCATTATTAATCTAGCCGCAATTCTGTTTATCATGCCTTACCTGCTATTTTCAGCATTAGCAGGCCAAATTGCTGATCGCTTTGAAAAATCATCTTTAATCAGAAGAATAAAGTTTGCCGAAATTTGCATTATGTTTATCGCTGCATATGGGTTTTACTCTCAAAACATAGTTGTTCTTTTGTTTACACTTTTTTTAATGGGCACTCAGTCTTCATTATTTGGGCCAATCAAATACTCCATCATTCCACAACACCTTAATAAAAATGAATTAGTTGGTGGCAATGCACTTGTGGAATCTGCCACATTTGGCGCGATTCTACTTGGAACCATGCTTGGTGGAATACTAATTGGTATTTCCAATGGAGCAAATTTTTTAATCCCCTGCACAATTATATTTCTTGCAACATTAGGTTTCTTTAGTAGCTTAAAAATTCCATTAGCACCTGCTGTTGACCCTGATTTGAAAATTAAGTGGAATGCTCTATCTGAAACCTTTAGCAATTTAGCTGCACTTAGGGAAAACCGAACAGTGTTTAACTCTGTATTGGGCGTTTCATGGTTTTGGTTTCTTGGATCAACCTATATAACTCAATTGCCAAATTATACCAGGCTATCATTAGGCGCTAATGAACAAGTTGTTACCTTTTTTCTAGCACTTTTTTGCATAGGTATCGCGATAGGCTCACTAACTTGCGAACGCCTTTCTAACCGTACAATAGAACTAGGACTCGTACCTATTGGTTCTATTGGGCTGACGTTATTCGGTGCAGATTTATTCTTTGCCACCTCAATACATAGTGCATCAGAATTAATTGGTATTAAAGAATTTATCTTTAATTCATCAAATTGGCGCGTAGTTTTGAATATTTTTTTATTAGGTTTCTTTGGTGGAATTTACATTGTTCCTTTATATGCATTAATTCAATCCCGCTCAAACCCTAAACGTCGCTCACGAATTATCGCAGGAAATAATATTTTAAATGCTCTATTCATCATAACAGCAGGATTATATGCCATTACGTTAACTCGAGCTGGCCTTACTATTCCACAACTTTTTCTAGTTGCCGCAATATTAAATGCCATCGTTGCACTTTACATCTACTCACTTATTCCAGAATTCTTTATGCGTTTTGTAGTCTGGATATTGGTGCACCTAGTATATCGTGTTAAGCATATAAATTTTGACAACATCCCAGAAAATGGGGCTGCAATTGTAGTTTCAAATCACGTCAGTTTAATGGATGCTCTGATAATCGGTGGCAGCGTTCGCCGCCCAATTCGCTTTGTGATGTACCATAAAATATTTAATATTCCGTTTCTACGATTCATCTTCAAGGCTGCTAACGCTATCCCAATTGCACCAAGAAAAGAAGACCCCGAACTCTTAGAGAAAGCTTATGAACGAATCACTCAAGAACTTAAAATGGGAAACGTAGTAGGAATATTCCCTGAAGGCAAACTTACCTTAGACGGTAAATTAGACGAATTTAAACCAGGTATAGAACGCGTGCTTAAAGAAAATCACGTGCCAGTTGTACCCATTGCTTTAGATGGCATGTGGGGTAGCTTCTTTAGCAATAAATACGGCAAGCCGTTAAGTAGCTTCCCCCGCAGAATTCTATCCAAAATTACAATAACCGCTGGCCCCATCATTCCACCAGAGCAAGTAAAGGCCTCCACACTGAGAGATGTCGTGGCTAAACTGCTTAATTAACACTCATTTCAAATAACGTGGAAATGAAGAAAATAAGCGCTATACTATTTAGAAATAACAACGATTTATCGCCCTTAAATAATGCCTATATATAAGGTAAAACATCATTCATTAGACGCTGTTTCTTCAAAGGCAATTCGTAAAATTCTTGCTGAAAAAAGATATATCGTTGATGAATTTATCAAGCAAATTGAAACATATATTGAAGACTATCATGCAGTAGTTAAAAGCAGTTTAGATATACCACAAGCTCAAATGACTGCCGATCAGCTTGACACTACAGCCGAAGACATCAATAAAGTTTTACATGACCTACATACCCTTCCTACATTTGGAGTTCCGTTATTAAAGGCAAAGGCATCATTCTCAGGCTTAGGTTATTTACCAGAGATACTTGATCGAACTCGAACAGACTTAATGCATGTAAGAGACATTATTACATGGGCAACTGACAACATACGGGGAGAAACTAATCAAGATGCATTACATAGACTAAAAGTTCTCATTATAAATGTAGCTAAGTTATATAAAGCTAAATTTAAAAAACCGTTAGATACTGATGATAATTCTGAATTGATAAAAATTTTACAAATAGTCTTTCTAGAAATAGATGAGACTTTCGTTATCTCGATGATTAAAAGAGAAATTGATTCTCTACAAGAAACAGATCTTTCTATAGTCTATTAACTTTTAATACTTTAACTTAATAGAAGAATTTTCAAATATATTGGAATATTTTTTCATATATTCATCTGCTAGAGCTTCCGCTTCATTCAGCATTACATTATCAAAGTTTGTGGCTTTTTCATCACGTCGCAGACTACCAAATGGCGGATTTTGTGCTACCGCAACCGATGCCCATGCATATGCTTGAATATCATCGGGCTCAACTCCAATGCCTTTGAAATACACTTCACTTAATGCGAACTGTGCGGGCATATAACCTTGCTTTGCTGCGACCAATAAATATTTATGTATTTGCTGATTGAAACCATTGTTATTTGTTTTCAATAAAGCAACTCCAAACAACGCATCAATAGAGTTTAATGAATTCTCCTCTAATTCAGTGTTGCTTCTACTTGATTTATTCTGCGTACTTTGCTCATCTTCCAGTACTTGAACCTCGTATTGTCGACTTTGACCTAAATCTTGAACGTAAAGCATAATCGCTAAACTATAATAAGCATCACGATGACCTAAATTTGCTGCTTGAGTGAGAAGTCTATGAGCTATTTCATATGCGTCACTTAATGACACTTCTTCTAACGTTTTGCTATCAAAATTATTGACTAAAAATAACTGACCATTATCTATTTCATAATTACAATCAATACAAAAATGACACATCCCCATATAGTAGGTTCGCGCTGCAGTATCTAAACTGTCTTCAGATATATTATTAATTTCTTTGGCAC
>JBGCDX010000090.1:0-6481 GCA_045105815.1 Gammaproteobacteria bacterium | reverse complement strand
ACGAAGCCACACATAAGCCATTTCATGGGTATAATCGCGCTCAATCAGCAGTACTCGAACTCGCAATTTTAACGAGCCGATTACACATGCTACCCAAAAATAAAATACAACAAGAAATTGAATACCTAACTATCGGTTATGAGAAAACATCAGGCCCACGCGAACAAGAGGCTTGGACATGGTTGATGGAAAAAATAGAAACTCACTTGAATAAGGAAAGCCAAACATGACAGGTATGTTAGCCAGTGTTCGTAACCTTGAAGAAGCTAATCTTGTATATCAAGGCGGTGCTGACATTATTGACTTAAAGGAACCTTATGATGGTGCGCTAGGCGCAGTACCTTTAAAAGAAATACATCGGGTCGTAGATGATTTATGGGAAAAATGCGTTGTCAGCGCAACGATTGGTGATTTACCTGCTGATTCATCTATTATAAATGAGAAGGTCCTCCAAACTGCTGAGACGGGTGTAGATTATGTAAAAGTTGGCATGTTTAGTGATAGACATATCGAGTCCAGCTTATCTAACCTTGTTCACTGCACAAATAAAGGGATTTCTATCATTGCTGTATTTTTTGCCGACATGGATTTTGATATCGATATGGCTATTTCTGCTGCTGCAGATGCACGCCTAAAAGGTGTAATGTTGGATACCGCACGAAAGGGATCAGGCAGTTTATTGACCCATAAGTCCCTTAAACAATTAGAATATTTTGTTGGCCGTGCCAAACAAGAAGACTTGCTTACAGGTCTTGCAGGATCACTAACCCTAGAAGACATCCCGACATTACTTGAAACTGAGCCTGATTACGTTGGATTCAGGACTGCGTTATGTAACAGCAATCAAAGAACAGGCTCAATAAACGCGCAAGCAATTCAGTCCGTTAGAGCAATGATCCCTGAACCTGACAACTTGCTACGAAAGCTTGCATAACTTAAGTATTTTTCGCGAAAAAGATAGTTCTCATCACTAACTCTACATCGTTCCCACCTACTGCCTGACTGTATTTTTTAAATCATCACAAGCTGATCCACTTGGAATTAAAGTGACAATGATGAGCATCTTATTTATTCTTGCAGGAATAAAGATCATAATAGACGCCTCTTCCTACAAGCATTCAGAGTACTCTCTGTAACTAGATCGGACTTAAGCTTTATGAAAAAAATTAAAAATGAAGCAGAACTAGTCAAAAAAGCAATTCGTGTTGGCATGATCTATGCCGAAAAACGCGGTGTAGTTAAGTTCGAATCAACCGATTCAGCAAATGAAAAAATCGAATATCTATACAAGCTGCTTGTGCATGATAAATTGATCCAACCCCTCGCTAAAGATCAAGAAGGTATGCCAGGGATGAAACACAAACTCGCTATCTGGGTATCGAAGCAACTACCTGAAGACCACCCTCTTTTGCAGTAACGATCCTATTATTAAAGGATCGACCACTTGCATTCATATTTATGCATAATTTAAAACATCCAAATATTTAAATTCAAAGCAAATTAATCATGTTAAGAATATATATACAGCACTTTTTACGTAAAGTATTACTTATTGCAACATTAGCATGCATGTATTCTGAAAATAGTTTTGCGGACACCATTCTTATTAAATCGAATGATGAAGTGAACATAACAGCCACTACCTATATTGTAAATGACGAACCTAAAACACCGATTATCGTTCTATTCCATCAAGCTGGTTGGAGCCGTGGCGAGTATATAGATATTGCTCCAAAGCTTAACCAACTTGGCTTTAATTGTATCGCTGTTGATTTACGCTCTGGCGAAAGTATTAATGATGTTGACAACTTAACAGCAAAGCATGCCAATAAACTTAATAAAAGCACTCGTTATATTGATGCTCTACCCGATGTACTGTCTTCATTACAATACGTGAACAAGCACTTCCCTGAAAGTGAAGTAATAGCTTGGGGAAGCTCATACTCAGCTGCGTTAGTACTTAATGTAGCTGGCACGCACCCACAATTAATAGATGGCGCAATATCCTTTGCGCCTGGCGAATACTTTAGCAAACAAGGCAAGTCAAATACTTGGATACAAGAAACAGCCGCTACTATTGATATCCCCATCTTTATCACATCTGCTAAAAATGAAGAAAAAAATTGGTCCGATATTTATAACTCAATAGAATCCAATAAAAAGACTTCTTTTATTCCTAACACGAAAGGTAATCATGGCTCTCGAGCTCTTTGGGATTCATTCGCAGATAGCGAAGATTATTGGCAAGCGGTCATTACTTTTTTAAAAGAACATTTCTAATCCATTGCCTTCTGTACACTACAGGGATATTTTAGATTTCTGGTTTGATGAACCTACAAGTAAATGCTGGTTCAATTCAACCCCAGAATTTGACAATCTCATATTGAAAAAATACCAGAATCTATGGGAGCAAGCAGCTGGTGGAGCACTAGATAGCTGGCAAACAACGCATTTAGGTTCTTTATCTTTAGTTATTATACTCGACCAGCTTCCCTTAAATATGTTTCGTGGAACCTCAAAAAGCTTTTCTACAGAATCAAGTGCTATTGCAGTTACTCGCAACGCGATTACTAAAAAGTTTGATCTACTTCTTGATACTATCCAACTACCTTTTTTATACATGCCTCTCATGCATAGCGAAAACCTTAATGACCAAAATGACTCTGTTCACTTATTCGAACAAGCTGGGTTAGAAAGTAACTTGCGATTTGCCAAACATCACCAAAACATAATAAAAAAATATGGTCGCTTCCCTCATAGAAATGTGATTTTAAATCGACCAAGCACTGATGATGAACTCGTTTATCTTTCATCACCACATGCATTTAAAGGTTAGTTGTAAAATTTAATATGTATTGGAAATTTAATAAACGCGATTCATTTATTGTATTACTAATACTATTTACTTTTTTAAGTTTATTTTTTATAGCCCCCATCCCTCAAGATTTAAATTATCATAATTTTGCTGATAGTCGAGCTTTGTTTGGTATCAATAATTTCTTAGATGTATTTTCTAACCTGCCTTTTTTATTAGTTGGTATTTTAGGATTACACTATACTTTTAAAAACTGGGGAATAACCAGCTCATGGAGTTGGCTTGTATTCTTCGTATCCATCTTTTTTGTGGCATTAGGGTCTTCTTATTATCATTTAAATCCTGAAAATAACACTTTAACGTGGGATAGATTGCCGATGGCAATTGGGTTTATGGCATTATTTGTAATTGTAGTCACTGATTACGTGCACCAAAATCTTGGGAAATGGTTGCTCTTACCTATGTGTTTAGTAGGCATTTTATCAGTGATTTACTGGCACATTACAGATGATTTAAGATTCTATGCATGGGTACAATTTGTTTCTATGGCTTTGTTATTGATAATCATTTTTGTTTACAAACCAAATCACTTACAACCTAAATATTTAATATACGCCTATATATTTTATGCACTATCTAAGTTAACGGAATATTTCGATAAACAAATATTTGAAATGATTGATCAATTAGTAAGCGGTCACACGATAAAACACTTACTCGCCTCTATAGCTACATTTTGCTTTTATATATTACTAAAACGGCGGGTAAACTAAGCGCTCTAATTTATATACAATATAGGCATGGAACACTCACACCAGCACCCCACCCCTAAGAATTATAATTTAGCATTTGGGATTGGTGCTGCTTTAAATATTATATTTGTAGTGGTAGAGGCAACCTTTGGCTTTCTATCTAACTCTTTAGCCTTAATTGCAGATGCAGGTCATAACCTGGGTGACGTTCTCGCACTTTTATTATCATGGGGCGCAACATACTTAGCCCAGCGTAAACCTACCAACACCAAAACATATGGCTTACGCAGAGGTACTATCTTAGCTGCCTTTATTAGCAGCCTAATTCTTTTAATGACCATGAGCATTGTTGCATGGGAAGCCTTGGGTAGATTCACTAACCCATCAGAAGTTAACTCCTTGACCATAATTATTGTCGCAGCTATCGGTGTCGTGATTAATACAGCAACCGCTTTATTGTTCTTATCAAGCCAGCATGATGATTTAAATATTAAAGCAGCCTTTATTCATATGGCAGCTGATGCAGGGGTCTCACTCGGTGTGGTTCTAGCAGGAATCGCTATTATGTTTACCAGTTTATTATGGATTGATCCTGCTATTAGTTTAATAATAGTTGTAGTAATAGTCATTAGCACCTGGAGCGTCTTTCGAGACTCCTTTAACTTAGCTATGGATGGGGTACCTAAAGGTATAGATGTAGAAGAAGTAAGAAATTTTATTTTACAACAAGATGGTGTTACTGAAATTCATGATTTACATATTTGGGCCATGAGTACCACCCAAGTTGCACTCACAACTCATATTGTCCGTAATACAACTGATATCGATGATCAATTTTTACATCGCCTCAGCAAAGAATTACAAGAGCGATTTAAAATAATACACCCCACCATACAAATAGAATCAGGAGAAAATGCTCACTTATGCGGTCAATCACACCATGACAGTGTTTAAATGTCTTTAACCTTAACTTAACCTTAACTAATAAAATTAATGAATAACAATCTAATCATAAAAACTGCACTTATCATCACACTTTCCATTTTAATAAATGCTTGCGGGCTTACTCCCATAAAAAAAGATGCGACACGAAAGAAAGTGCATACTAAAGACCGCCCTAATATTGAAGAAGTTAGAGAAGCTAAACCAAGCAAAGAGAGAAATGTTAAAAAAGCCGAGAAAGTAATTAAAACAACCACCCTTAATTCAAAATTAATTTTCTCTTCGAATCGAACTGGCAATTTAGAAATTTGGTTATCTGATTTAGATGGTGAGAATGCAGTTCAGCTCACAACAGATGACAAGTACGAAAGTAATTGGCCAAGAGTTTCTCCCGATCGCACAAAAGTATTATTCTATCGTGCTCCTAAGGGTTCCAAAGAAAATGCATATGATCAATTTTCATTATGGCAATTGAACCTTACTGACCAAAGTCTGAAAGAACTCATTCCGCATGGCACTAATAATTGGACAACTCAAGGTGTAGCCGACTGGTCACCAGATGGCTCAAAAATTGTGATGGCCGCATCACAAGATAAAGGACGCTGGCATTTATATATAACCGACGCTGATGGCAAAAACCCTTTAAAAGTTTCCAAACGAGAAAGCTTATACCTTGACCCTTCATGGTCACCAGATGGTTCAAAATTAGTTTTCAGCGCATTCCCTGATAAATATAAAGGCACTAAGTTAAATAATTTAGAGATCTTCACGTCTGATATTGACGGTAGCAATGAAAAACGACTTACTTTTGATACATTACGTGACCATGACCCTTATTGGTCACCTAATGGAAAATGGATTGCTTATGAAACTGAAGTACAACCACTCTATTGGTTAGTAGGCAAGTGGGCTTTACGTATTACGGATGCTAACAGTGGTGTAACAAGAGAGCTACTTAATGATGGGCATATCAACACTCTACCAAGGTGGAATCCAGACTCTAATCAATTATATTTCCATCGATTACGTTTCAAGGAAGATAAAAAATTTAGCTTATGGAAGATCAACATTGATGGCAGTAACTTGCAAAGAATAAGCGGCAGTAATCGGTATAAAGATATACAAGCAGATATATTTTAGCTTTTAGGCATTAATTAAATAAGCTAAGTGTAATTTTTTGAGAGATATATTTTATAAGGTGCGGTTGATTCATTTTTGTAGTTCTCATTATCCAGCTTATCGATTCCTATAACTTCATACTTACTTTTAGAACCGTCTTCATTTATACAAATCATCTTTACAACACCATATAAAACCATATGAGGCTTTAAATACACTATCGCTTCAAACTTATCATGTAATATTACACCCTCAATAATTAAGATTGTCTTGTTTTTATTATTATAAAAAATTAACTTTTTGATAGAACCTTTAGCTGAAGTATTATCACTCATGGATATTATCAAAAAAGCAACTCTCAAATTTAGAGAATTTTTTTGACTCTAAAGTTGTTAACCTAGACTTAAACTTTGCAGGCACGTCATGCAATGCATCCTGCCCAATTTTGAGGGCTGAATAGCCATCATCAGTGAGTATTAATTGTATCGTACGCCTATCATCAATCCCTCTTTCTCTTTTTAATAACGAGCACGCATACAAATGATCTGTAATTCTTGTTATAGAGGGTTTATCTGCACCGATATATTTTGCAATACTGGTAGGTGTATTATTCTTGCTTAAACTAATAGCATTAAGTACTTGCCACTGCTTAAAAGTAATATTATAGCTATTCAAGACTAATTCAATTTCATGGCGCACAATATCAACTAGTTTTTTGGCAAGACTATAAACCTCTAAACATGAGTTTATTTTATTGTTATTTTTCTGTTTCATACAGGTAAACCCCAATTCACCTTAGAGAATATTTCTAAATATTTGGATGAGATACGAAGCAGGATATTTAAAGTTATGC
>JBGCDX010000089.1:0-32661 GCA_045105815.1 Gammaproteobacteria bacterium | reverse complement strand
GACACTCCGCCTGATAGCCCAGGTGCTACTGCTGCTTGGTTATCGTCTTCTTGCGTTGAGACGTCCGCATCAAATAATTCTGAAAGAATTTGTGCTAAATAACCTGCACGTAAATTTTGTACAAAATACACATGCAACGTTCTAGCAATACTATTATCTACTCGATCAAGTCTGTCTATCCACTGTGAAACTGTATTTAGATATTTACGTTGCGGCGTGATGGCAAGAATTGCATTGAGGCGTTGAATTTCAACAAATCGCAACACGCCTGCTTGCCCTTCTTCACCATTAAAACCAAAAATGGAATTCAATTCTTGGATTACTTTACTTGCAGAAGAAGAACTTAACCTAAAGATAGCCGTAGACATTCCTTTAAATTGATCTACGTCAAAAATTTCAACCGTATCCAGCATGTTCTTAAGTTCAGCTTGTGTACCTGACACTAGCAATATGTTTCGACTTTCATCGGTCTGTATCATTGCGTTTTCACCTTGCAATGAACGTAGAACATTTTTCATTTCCATAGCCGAGATATAGCGAAGCGGAACTACAATGACTTGATAGCCTTTTTGACGATCCAACTGATAAGAAGGTGTTACGATACTACTAAGTCCTTCGCTTGCAGGCAGAATTTGAAACACACCATCATTTTCAGCTAGTACCGCATTATTAGCTTTTAGTATGTTCTCCATTACTGGAATTAACGAATCCCTTGCTAATGGGCGACCCGTTTTAAGGCTGACAGAACCTTTAACACGCTCATCCACCACATAAGCACGCCCGAGTAGATCACCTAATATTGTCATGGCGACTTCTTCAATGGGTGCATCTTGAAACATCAAGGTAATGTCACCTTCAGAAGTACTAGATCCTAATCCTGCACTGGGTCTTGCCGTAAATGTACCTGTGCCTGGATAAAATTCTGCAGCACGCTTTTCAGGTTCAGAAGGTGTATTAGCTTCGACGCTAGTCGTTTCTGTTTTCACCTGCACATTTTTTTGAGTGGTTGTATCGACAACATCATCGACATTAACATCTACGACTTTTGATGGATTAGATGTTGTAGTACAACCGCTAATGACAAAAATTAATGCCACAAGAGCAGTGTGCGCCAATTTAATAAAACCAGATTGCTTATTAGTGTCCATAGTAACCTTACGTTTTACAACTGCAGCTGTGACTGTTTGTTATATTCAAACATGTACAACAGTATTTGAGCTGTAATGATACTAATGGTAAACGCACAATTGCCTGCGCGTTACCTCCTCCAAATTATTCTTATTATTATTTCTCTAAACGCATCGTTCGTTTAGGAATATCACAACACCATTTCGTAAGGCGGGGTCTGGGGCCAAGCAAGGCGTGTCAATTTATTATTATATCCTATATTGAATACACGTTACGCACTGACTTAGGGCAAGTCAACGTGAATCTATTTAAAGATCAAGCAGTTGATGACTGATAATTGTGATTTACATACACTTGAATTGTTACTTCAATACGTTACAAATACCTTACTTTAAGAAAGGCAATGCAAAACTTTTGAATTGACTGGTTACACATTAATCGATGTTTACTTAATCATCAAAAATACTCGCACCTAAACCTTCTAGTGCCTTGAGCTCATCTTCAGTGATATCTTCATCATCATAAAAATCTTCAGCTGAAATTTCTTTAGCGGTATTAGCTTGCGTGTTTGAGCCTGAAGCACTTGCATCACCATCTTCCGACTCGTAATAAGCCGCGTCTCTCTCTTCTTCACCAGGTATTTTTATAGGTGATCTAATTACAGGTTTCGCTATTGATTTAGCACCATCACCCACTTCATTACTTGAATTAGTTGGCTTGTATTTCTTATTGTATCCCCAAGACCGATTTGAAATACTATTTTTTGCCTCACTCACTTTAATGCTATCAGTCTTATTCACACTGCGAGCACTGTTTTTACTCGCACCTTTCCAGCCATTGTAAGATTTAATAGCAGCCGCTGCTTTTTCTATTTTACTACTATTTAATTGGCTAATTAGCTTCGCTTGTTTATCTTTCTGACTACCCTTAATCGGTGTGACGAACAATTTATACTCTAATTCTGCATTTTGAAAAACCACATGATCTGAAGAAACTTCAGCTATATTCCATTCTTTATAAGACTCACCTGTTTTCAAACGCTCCATCTGCTTTGCTTTGGTATCTGCAATAATTGCAATTTCTACTTCCGAACTGCTTGCGGTACCAACTAAAATCAAGTGAGCCAATTCATCTACGGTTGTGACTTTATTTACCGCTCGCACACTCACTGCAGCAGCACGATCTTTTACAAACAATGGGCGCTGCACAATTTCAGAATATTCATTAATACCATTTAGCACGGCTAACTGGGGTAATTCATAATCAATAGATTTTGCTAGCTTGGCATCCAGATTGTTATTGTGATTACCTTCAGTATCTAGTGGATACGACATGACTTGGTAGGCAAATAAAGCCAACAATACAAAACACACTGTACTTAAAATAATTTTCATAATTGTGAATCCAAACTATTATTCTTATCACTTTCAACATCTACTTGTGCAGCCAAAAAACCTGATACATCAAAGCGAACATCTAATGTATCCGAACCATTGGACTGCTGATTTCTAAAAGTAGTTCGAAAACCTCTACCGATATTAATTTTATCAATAATCAAAACCGGCACATGCGACTCTAATTCATACATTAAATTGCGCAAACTTATTATATCAGCACGACAATGCACAGAAACCTTAATTTGCCGTTCATCTTGATTACCACTCGTCACAGGCTGAGTGCTTAAGATTTTTGCACCTTGTGTACTTAGCACTTCTTTTACAATCCCTTGTAATTCAGCGGATACTAATGCGGCTTTACCTTCTGCAAAATAATACTCTTGATCTTCATTGAATGCTTCTAATTTACTAAGCTTATTAGACAAACCACTTGTCTTTCGTGAAATTGTTTTGTATTGGGATAAGCGGTGCTGTAACGAAGCCACTTCTTCTTTTGAACTACTATAGAATGCAAACATAGGAAGCGCGACCATAAACAACAAAATCAACAAAGCCACAAATAACAGTACTGCTGCATATAGCTTATGTTTGGATTCAGGCATTTGCATCATAAATCACTATTCCTGCGCTGTCTTAATTTGCGCTGTTATAGAATATCGTTCCAAGCCATCTGCACCGCTTTGCGTAACAGGAGCAGAAAAACGTATGTCATCAAACATACCACTCTCATCAATGATCGGAATTAGACCTGATGCCGATGCAGAAGTACCTTGAATAGAGAGCAGACCCCCTTCTAAGCTTAAACGTTGTACGTAAGTATGATCAGGAATTGATACCGTTAACAGGTTAAGTAGCTCGATAATACTCGGGTTCTTTTCTTTAATGCTGACCAAATAACCCACTTGATCTTGCATTTTTGTGTATTCACTTTGCAATAGCTTAACTTTCTGCACTGTTTTCTCGAGCCCTTTTAACTCAGAAGAAATTTTTGAAATATGCATATAATTTATTATCAAAGGTGTAAAGCACGTCAATAACAATAATCCCACTGCGGCTGCGGCCAACCATTTAACAGATGATTGTTGATTACTTCCAAGATCAGCATGAGAGCGCAATAACTTTACGTTTTGTAATGATTGGTCAGGATTTTGAGAATTAACTACATCAATTCCTTGTAAGTGGAGGTTGCTATTCTCAATAGCGTGTACAACAGGATTTAACACTTCTTTCCTAACAACAATTAATAAGACTTTAATTAATTCCTTATCTTTTATTCGATCTTCAATCCTATAATCAAAGTACACATCATCTTTACTAAATGGTGTGTAGCGATCCATTTCATATTGAATTACTTCATATATGTTTTCTTCGGTGCTGGCAGGAAGCGTTACACGTTTAGTTAGTACTTCACTTTCATTAATATGTATATCTAAGGCTAATTCGTTTTTTTTATCAGTTTCTTTCTTAAATAGTGCTCTTAGTTGTTCACTTCCTGCAGCAGAAATTCCTTGCTCAACCATCAGTAGCTGTTGGCCATTGTCATCAAATACCTGAAACTCTTCTCTTGCTATCTCCAACAATAATGATTCATTACTTCCACTTTTACTTAAATGTTTTTCACCAGGCAAAAGCAACGACAATCCTTCACTCCACCAAGTGAAAAAGTCTTTAATAGATTGTATAACTGAAGAAGAAATAGTAATCGTCCTTAATATTTAATTTAAACTTCCTTGTAGTGTATCAGCATCAAACAGAGAGATTTCAGCTCTGTTTCCAACCTAATATAGCAAAGGGTTCAAACGTATTGCCTCTTTGCAACCGAACAATACTGGTTATAATTGTTGACAAACCATCCGGCGCAGTGGCTTTAGCTCGCAGAGTATAAATGAGACCACCTGTAGAAGAAATATAATCACTAGAGGTTTCTTCGCTATTACTCGTTCCTATTACATTCTCTACCGCTTTTCTAACGGTATTAGATGCCAGATCAGTATTCACACCAATATCTTGAGCATATACTGTTACAAAAGGCTTAACTCTATTGAAAATCTCTGGCGTAACTCCCAAGACAAGTGATAACTCCTCTATGCTGTCAAACTCATCATCTTTAGCTTCATACAGCAAACCTTTAGCTGCGTAATCTTGATCTTCTGCTCCAACCGCCCTTTTTAAATTATCTTTATCCCGCCAATCAGCTATTGCATCCGCTATTGATGAACTTACTTTCTCATCCACCCCAACCGAAAAGAACAGTGACCTTATTAAGTCTACCGATGCCAAGTTAAGGTCTATTTTTCCGGATTCATCTACAACTTCTACAGACACAATCAAGTCGTCTAACTCATAACTAAAATTAGAATTATTTAACTCAAAGCTTTGCAATTCATCGCGTTTAAACAACTTATCAATTGTTAATAGTAATGTACCTTCCGCTGCATGCTTGGTTTTAAAACCTGCCACAATATTGGTTGCCAAACCCAAACTTGCACGCGATTGATATGAGACTGAACCCGCAATTACAGCTAAGAATGCGGTGATCCATAGCACGGTGATTAATGCAAAGCCTTTAGAGTGTATTGTAGATGTTGAATTCATATTGAACACTTATGGCAAGAGATAACTGCCATATTTAGTTTCAGCTATAAGTGGTGGCCATGAATCCGCACGATTAAACGTTTCTACAGATATTGATACACGAGAAGGTAATGAGGTTTGATTCCGCCAGCTATTGTACCAACTCAATGCTCCTGTTCGTTGACTTAGACCGTAATATTGAAAATTTATATTTTTTACATTCTTTATTAACTTTACATCTCTATCTGCCGCACGAGCCTTACCAGAGAAGTATGAGTTAGCTGGCAAGTAACGCACACTTAAATTATATGCACCATTTTCTTTCTGTTTAAATATTTCATAAATATAAAGATAATCATCTAACCCATATAGAGGTGATGGAGCAAGAAATATCATTTTTTCTGAATCGCCATTAAAGTAATTATCTTTTGTTTCATCCTCATCGATAGGATAAAAAATTGCTTCACTTAATACTTTTCGCAAAAAACGCTGAGCGCTGGCCACTTCTTCAAGATTATTCTGGTGATGATCTACCTTTGCCCATACTCGACTGCCAAATACAAAACCATTAGCGCACAGCGTTATAACAATTGAAATGATGACCAATGAAATTAGTAACTCGATTAATGTTATTCCAGCATGGCGAGCACACCGTCTAGATATAACACGAGGCAATTTATTTGATCTCATCATTAAGCACTTGCAAGTCTAAAAGTAGTTGCACGAATTGAACGTTGTCCTTTTCTTGCTTGCCAATACACATTGAGAACCACTTGGTATCGTTTTACTGTTTCAACTAACGATCGAGAGTTGGAGCCATCCAACGGCAATACTTCTAGCTTCCAGTAATAACGTTGATTGTAAGACCCTTCGGTAGTACCAGGTAACAAATGAACTTTTTTGCCTATTTCTGCAAGATGAGAGTCGGCATACATACTTGCTTGCGCATAATCATCTGCCAAAGTAGAGCCTTGCAATGCACTGGAAAACACCTGATAAGTAACGCCGAGTGAAACTGCTAAAACCGACAATGCAACTAACGTCTCTAATAAGGTAAAACCACCTATACTATTAAAGTTATTTTTTGTACGCACTGTGAATTTTAAACACAAACCATTAGGACATAAAAAAAATCGGAACAAACACTACTGAATTTCGACCTTACCAGACAACCATTCAACTACAATGCTGTACATTTTTTTGCCGTTAGTGAGCTTGATCTCTCCACCAGATGAGCTCCCATCTGGAGCAAAACGAATCTGTGAAATATTCTTATTAGAACTTAAGCCTTTTGCTGAGAATATTTTCAAGTCTAACGAGGAATCTATTAGCCGCTGTCTATTACTGCCAGCCACCCAGTATATTCGTTTGTTGTTATCTACAGAGAATGCTACTTCTTCACTTTTTGCAATAGCTGAAATACGCGCGCGTCGCAATGTCACCAATATATCTTGTGACGTGGCTTTTAAAGCTGCACTTGAAGATAAGCGACTGTATGCGGTAGCAGAAATTCCAGTTATAACCACCGCAATAACCAAGGTCATAAGCAACTCTATTAAAGTAAACCCAAGAGATCGCCTACATGTTTTTGATATATTTAGATTCATAATCTTATCTTTATAATTATAGTTTTCAGAATTAATTCCAACTCAGCACATCTTGGTTTTCCTTTTCTCCACCTTCTGCACCATCCGCACCTAAGCTATATATTTCATACTCAGCATTTCTACCAGGATAACGATAGCTATAGTTTTGCTTCCAAGGGTCTTTGGGCACAAACTTCTTACGCAGATAGGGCCCATTCCATCCATCCACACCCGCGGGCTGTTGCACAAGTGCTTGTAATGTTTGCTCAGTAGTAGGATATCGATTGGTATCAATCTTATACATTTCTAATGCTGAAGATAGTTCTTCAATTTGTATCTTTGCCGCTTTGCTTTTTGAGTCTCCCAAGCGCTTCATGACCTGCGGGCCAACAATACCTGCAAGAAGAGCTAAAATTGCAACCACCACTAATAACTCAATCAGAGTAAAACCTCTCGCTCTTTTCATCGTAAACTTATAATCTTTTTTAAGCATATTCCCTCTCCTCTTCTCTCATATCTTATTTTATATATAATATTTTTTATGATGCTAAATCGTTAATGCTCACCATGCCAAGGAGTATCGAAACAATTATTCCACCAATAACTATTCCCAACACAATGATAATTACTGGTTCAAATAGATTCACTAGCCTCTGCATTGCATTTGAAGTTTCTTTTTCATAAATTTCAGATACACGTTTAAGCATATTGTCAAGCTCACCTGTTTCTTCCCCGACCTTTATCATTTGTAACGCCAGTGAGGGAAATAGCTTTGCCATACTTAAAGTATGAAAAAGACTTTTACCTTCTTTAAACTGCTCCATTGCTCGGCTAATATTTTCGAGAAATAAGCTGTTCGTTAGATTTGCTTTAGCAATGGGTAACGCGGACAAAACAGGAACACCATTAGACAACAAACTACCCAAGCTGCTAGTAAATTTTGCCGTCTCATGTTTTACCAACAAATCACCAAACACAGGAAGCTTTACAAATTTAGAATCCCAAAACTTTCGGTACTTCGGAGATGCAAACAAATAACGTATAAACAATACCAGTAATACTGAAAAAACAAGCAACAGCCACCAGTAATTACTAACAAAATTAGACACACTAATTACCATCTTTGTCGCAACTGGCAATAATTCTTCGCTACCTTCGAACAATTCAGTAATTTTTGGTACTACGAACGTCATAATGACTAAAATAGACGCTAGCGCTACTACCACTAGAATTAATGGATAAATTAATGACGAAATTAATTTATCACGCATAACTTTGGCGCTTTCTAAATATTCATGCATCCGTGTTAAGCCAATCTCTAAATTACCACTTGCTTCAGATGCACGTACCATATTGATGTAATACGGGCTAAAAACAGCTTTCTGCTTTTCAAGTGCATTTGACAGATCACTACCCGCCTCGACATCTTCCAATAGCGATGCCGACATTTCACGAACATTCTCATGCTCAGAAAGATCTCTAAAAATACGCAAAGCATGATCTACAGGCAGCCTTGCCTTTACTAAAGTAGCTAGCTGCTCAGTAAAAGCCAATAATTGATTTGAATTAATCGATTTTTTTGATACCACAAAGAACTTTTTAAATGACCTAGCAGAAGATGACTTATACTCTTTAGCATAAATAGGAATATAACCGGATGACTGCAGCCAATTAATCATTGCATTGTGATCTGATTCTTCGCGCTGCCCCTCAAACACCTTGCCCTCAGGTGTGGTCGCTTTATATTCATAAATTGGCATAATTAATCCACCATCTCAGTTATGCATCTTGAGTCACTCTTAAAATTTCCTCTAAAGAGGTAATCCCTTGAATAACTTTTTGCATACCATCTTGGTACATCGTTCTCATGCCTTGCTTCATAGCTGCAGCTGCCAGTGTAGAAGCGTCTGCATGCTCAAGTATCAATTTTCTAATATCATCATTGATTAGCAACATTTCAATAATTGATATTCTTCCGCTATAGCCCGTGTTATTACATTCATCACAACCGACAGGCACATACATATATTTAGATGAAACATCAGCCGTCACCTCTTTGGCAACTTTCTCTGGGATATCTGTTTTTGTTTTACACTTATCACATAAAACACGTACTAATCTTTGTGCAATTACAGCGTTAAGTGTTGATGTTAATAAATAATCTTCAACTCCCATCTCCATTAAGCGTGTAACACTACTTACTGAGTCATTAGTATGTAAGGTTGACAGTACAAGGTGCCCAGTTAATGCTGATTGCACACAAATTTCAGCTGTTTCTAAATCACGCATTTCACCGACCATAATTACGTCAGGGTCTTGTCTTACAATAGATCTCAAAGCGTTTGCAAAAGTTAAGCCTATGCTCGCTTTAGCTTGAATTTGATTTATGCCTTCGAGCTGGTATTCAACGGGATCTTCTACTGTAATGATTTTTCGATGCGGTTCATTTAACAAACTTAATGCTGTATACAATGTAGTGGTTTTACCACTACCGGTAGGACCTGTAAGAAGAATCATTCCATGAGGTTGACGTAACGCATCAACAAATTTTTCATGATCTTCTTGCTGGAACCCTAATGCTTTAAAATCCAAGACAACAGATTCTTGATTTAATAATCTCATTACCACGCTTTCACCATGCATAGTTGGCACAGTAGAAATACGCATATCATATTCACGACCTTGAATACGATTACGTATTCGTCCGTCTTGCGGCAAACGTCGCTCTGCAATATTTAATTTAGCCATAATTTTTATTCTAGAAATTATGGCAGCCGCAAATTGACGAGGCGGAGATTCAACCTCTTGCAAAACACCATCTACTCGATAACGAACTTTCAGGTTACCTTCAAATGGCTCAATATGAATATCAGAAGCACCTTGTTCAGCTGCGCGCTGCATGATCAAATTAACCAAGCGTATTACAGGTGCTTCACTCGCTAAATCCTTTAACTGATCAAGCTCATCATCTGAAATTTCATCTACACTCACTTCATCAACGATTTGATTCATTTTGCTTGAATCAAGACCGGCAATTTGATTTATGGCTTCATCTATATCTGAGAGTGTGCCAATACGAACCTCAACTGCCTTACCAGTAGCAATTCGTACCGCATCAATCACATGCTGATCAAGAGGATCAGCCATCGCCAAGATCACCTTACCTTCTTGTTGATCTAGCGGAATGGAAGAGCTTTCCTTAAGAAAGCGAAACGAAATAGCGCCATCCAATACGGCTTCAGTTGGATACTCTTCACGATCCACGATAGGTAAAGTCAACAAACTTCCGAGAGCCTCAGCAATATCTTTATCACTAACCGCTCCTAACCTATTCAACATCGACACAAATGAGACATCAGGAGTCTCATCTTGCATACGCTTAATTTTGGACAGGTCTGATTCACGTAGTTTCTCACTACGTTGCAAATATTCAGCGATGTCCTCATTGGACAGGGTTACGGCTGCATTCGTCATATTTAAAATATTTGTGCTTAAATTAACCAAATAGGGTTTATGAAGAAAAGACGCTAGTTACCTGATTATTCAGGATTATTATTATTCTCGACTATGGAATCATAGTACCGATACGGTGAAATTAAAAATACTTGTATAAAATACGGAAATATAATCTAAGGCATTGAATTTAATGGCTAAAACAACCATACAAGTGAAATAAAGCGCTTAACTAACGTACATTAAATCTAAACAAATTACCTTGATAATCAAAAACAGCCCCATAACGCGTTATTTCGACTAGCGCCAAGTCTTGCTGGAGGCTTTTCCCTTCCGTATACATTTGCCCGTTTATTCTAATTCGTCTTTGCATTGGATCAACATGAAACATATGCACAGACACATTGAAATCAGGAATCCTCTCTTGAATATCATAAGGCAACTCTCCAAAACTGGGGACACCGCTATTAACTGCTTGCTCATGTTGCCTAGAATAATTAGTGCTAGATGCTAACTTAGCGGTTTCATTTTTCTTATTTACTAAAGTATTAGTTTTAGGAACCACGTAATTCGCAGTTTTTAGTTGCACTGGTTGCTCTTCAACGTTACCGAGCGACTTTAGATCACCTACAACTGAATCAGTATCATCTAAAGACGCCAAATCGGCATAGATCTTTGCAAGTTCTTGTTTGCTTGAAACGTTTTCTGCTCCAGTTGCAAGCACTTGAGATTTATTTTCTACAGGCAATTCTGTATTTAATGCCTTCTCCGTTTCAGCAACCTGATTAGATTTTTGTGCAACCACATTTTTAACCGGTTGCTTTATTTTCCTTGACTCACTTACACTTACTACACGAGGTACTGGTGCTTTTTCTTGCTCGGTAATCAGCTTTACAGATTTCAAATCTGACGTATGAAGCTTTTTAACCGATACGGGTGCAAACGAAGTATTTTGTTTAGCTGTTATCGCTTGAGTGACGGGAACAACCTGAGCCTGAGCCTCAACCTGAGACGGAGCCTCTACCTGAACCTTCACTTGGGCTTGAGCATTTACTTCTGACTCTACGCCCGTAGCTTTGTTAAACTCATTAACAGACAATTGCTCAATATATTGCCTGTCTTTATTTGTTAAATAATAAGCTGCACTCCACATCAGAATTGCCGCAGCCGTCAGACCGGTCAAAAATATCAACCAACCTTTTTTATTGCTCTCGATATCATCTACATGTGCACTTGTATACTCAATCGATATCTCGGGTGCTTTCTGTTGCCCAAGCTTACGATCTCTTTCTGCCTGCTTAATTGATTCAAGTATAAAAGACATAATCGTTATTTAATCAAGTAAGGAGTATCTGCACTCCTTTTGTTAAAAAACATCTGGGTTACTGGACCAACGACTCCATCCGAAGGTAAATTGTTTGCAACTTGAAATGCACGAACTTGATTCACCAAGTCTTGTGAATAAACTAATGGATTTGGAGTCATCACATTACGCCCTTGTAATTTTGCTAACTTTTTATCTAATGATGTGATTGCAGCACCTTCCTGACCAGGCTTAATATAAGAAATTCCAGCATGTAATGGCCTCCATAACATTTCAAATTCGCCACTCCAATTTTCTTCAACCTCAGGAATAGGAATCAACTTATAATCACCCTTCTCTATAACCACTACATATTCACCCTCTATCGAAACCAATACGATATAACCAGGTTCATAATGATCAGCTTTACTTTTTAAAAGCACAGGACGATTTAAGCCAATCACTTTCTTAATAGAGCCTGAGCCTTGAAAACAATGCAGTTGATTTTTAAAGGCATGCTCACAGGGACTAATACTTGTTGAAGAATAATCGACTGCCCATAACCTAAATAGCTGCTGATAAGCTTTACCATATTCAGTAAAGTGTAAACCGTTGTTGATATTACCAGGCTTTGATTTATCCCTTATAAGTGATAATTCAATTTTTTCTTCAACTATAGTCGCAGGAACATCACTAGCGATCACTTTAGCTGGCTTAGTCTTTTCCACGTAGTTATCTAAACTAGCTGCTTTATAATTAGCTTTTTTCTCATTTATTACTTTTTCATTAATTTCTTTTCTATATATCTCTAGATCTACAGTTTTATTTTTATTTTTTTGCGCTGCGCTATCAACCGCAGCCATCTTTGCTTTTTTGGTTTGAGTTATTTCTAAATCAAGTTCCTGCCTCTCAGTCCTTTTATTGATATCTGCCTCTGTTTTTATTACATTTTCCACAGACATGCCCACCTCATTATCACCAGATGCTAATTGAATATTTTTTTCAGACAAAACATTTAATGAACTTTTCAATACTGGTTTATCAAACATGTAGTTTTGGTAGGCAAATATCATTAACCCAGATGCTAGTATTATAGAAATACTGGCGGCTAACGCTTTTGGAAACATACTATTGTAAGCAGGCACTTCACCAAAAACTTCTTGTGCAGACTGGTTAATAATATCTGATGAAATTTTGCTTTTTCGTATCGTGTAAGCGCCTAACAAAACACGATCACACAAAATATTGATTTTACGTGGCACACCTTTAGATAATCTAAATATTTGCTTTATATTCGCCACACTAAATATCTTTTGTTTTGCGCCAGCAACCAATAATCGATGATTAATGTAGCGATTGGTTTCATTCAAGCTCAGTGGCCCGATATGAAAACGTGCAGTAATTCTTTGATTGACTTGTTCTAATTCAGGTTTAGCAAGCAATGTCCTTAATTCTGGCTGCCCTATTAAAATTATTTGCAGCAGCTTTTGATCATTAGTCTCTAAATTAGTAAGCGCTCTAACATGCTCCAATGCTTCAACACTTAAATTTTGAGCTTCATCTATAACTAATACGGTACTACGACCCATACTATGCGCTTCAATCAAGTACTCATTAAGCCTTTTTACATACTCTTTAATGCCTGGCTGAAACGATGAATAAGTAATATGTAACTCATCACATATTGATGCCAACAATTCCTTGGGTGAAAATTTAGGATTAACAACAAAGGCAATATCTGTGTTTTCTGGAAGTTGCTCAAACATACAACGACAGATTGTCGTTTTGCCCGTGCCAATATCGCCCGTTAAGCATACGAACCCACCTTTACGAGTTACACCATAGATAAGATGAGCTAAAGCTTCTTCATGCTGCTTACTTAAATATAAGTATTTAGGATTAGGCGCAATTGAAAAAGCAGATTCATCAATATTGAAATATTGTCCGAACATTTTCCCAGTTAACTGTATTTTAATTATCTTAACTCACACCAAAAGTAGACTACATAATAGCCTTGGGATCTTTAAGCTTATTTTTTGAGCATACTCTTATCAACACCGTACATTCAACCAACTAGATGTAGGGTTGTTACATGGTACGTATATGAAAAATATGAATATTTATACAGGCGACATGCGACATCGTCGCTCTAATTACCTGTAATCAAGATAATAATAAATACTGAGAACAGCAGTTAACGACAAATCACAATAAATGAAACACTAGAAATTTTTCTTAAGATCCATGCCCTGATAAAGATGTGAAACTTGATCCGCATAACCATTAAACGACAAAGTTTTACGCTTTAAAAAATCGCCAATACGCCTTTCTTTTTTCTGACTCCAACGTGGATGATCCACTTCAGGATTAACATTAGAGTAGAAACCGTACTCACTTGGTGCAGATAGATTCCAGGCACTTTTAGCTTGTGAATCAATAAAACGAATTTTTACGATAGATTTAATGCTTTTAAACCCATATTTCCAAGGCACCACTAGTCGCAATGGTGCACCATTTTGATTTGGCAATTCTTTTCCATACAAACCCACCGCAAAGATACTTAAAGGGTGCATCGCTTCATCTATACGTAATCCCTCGGTATAAGGCCAATGGAGTATCCTGCGCTTCTGTCCAGGTAAATTTTCCGGATCATAAATACTTTCGAATTCTACAAATTTTGCATTTGAATTAGGTTCGAATTTTTTCAATACTTTATTTACTTCAATACCCACCCATGGAATCACCATGGACCATGCCTCAACACATCGTAATCTATAGATACGCTCTTCTAATAATTGCGAATTGATGAAGTCTTCCAATGCATAGGTACCCGGCTTATTGCAGTGCCCCTCTACCGTAATACTCCATGGATCAGTATTTAATAAGTGAGCATTGAGCTTAGGGTCTTTTTTACCCGAACCTAACTCATAAAAATTATTATATGAAGTGATTGAATTAAGAGAAGAAGACTTCTCATTAATTTTGTAAGGCTTCTTTTTAGCTGTTGAGAAATTAACCAGTGAAAAATCAATCGATGCATGTGAAGTGGTTGGTGAAATAATAGGCAATAATCCATAACCAGCCATCGCGCTAGCCGCTATATATTTACCTGAAGACTTAACAAACTGACGTCTTTCAGAATATATATTCTCATCAGTTACATCACAGTCTTTGAGCGTTGATGAACCTTTAACTTTAATTAGCATTATTTACTAACTATCTATCTTTTATGATATTTTCCATAAACGTTAGTGGACTAGTAATCGTTAAAATGAACAACTAAGAATGGTTTGAAATGACTAAATTGATGGCCTTAATAGTCATATTGGTGGCAAACTATTGCCGCTTGACAGATAAAGGGAATAAATTTGCGACTGAAGTAGCTTTATGTCTAGTAAAACTAGCCAATCTAAGTAGATATCAAATCTGTAGCACCTAAGACACACATGCTTCGATGGTATATATGTTGTTATTGGCGCGCCCGGAGAGATTCGAACTCCCGACCGCTCGGTTCGTAGCCGAGTACTCTATCCAGCTGAGCTACGGGCGCACATAACAAAGCGAGCGATTATAGCGAATATCCAGATTAGAATTACATATATTATTAGGTATTCGTTATACTCTCGTTCAATTCGGAGAGGTGCCAGAGTGGTCGATTGGGGCTCCCTGCTAAGGAGTTGTACGGGTGACCGTACCGAGGGTTCGAATCCCTCCCTCTCCGCCATAAAAAGTCTTCAAATTTATGGCAACCCCTCAAATTAACGACACTAAATTCCTCACCCATTCAAACCCTGCTCCTATTAATAATTCAAACTAATAATTTCTGATAGGAAAAGAGGTTAATATTTTATCCTTACTCATTAATGTGCATATAAGCGCATAAAAATTAATTCTTATGGCTTCAATAGTTACTTTTTAACCATTTACTAATGGATTTGGGAGCCATTAATATTCGCTCCCAAAAAATATTTATTGGAAATAACTAAAAATATATAGAAATGAAGATATCGGTGCAGTTACACCGATATCTTATATTTGGTATTAGAATTTAATGCAGGTATTTAGCTAACTAGCCAGTTGATTCATTAGCATTCGTTTTTTCGCGCTTAATACGTTCATAAATTTCTTCACGATGCACTGCAACGTCACGAGGAGCGTTAACTCCAATACGTACTTGATTACCTTTAACTCCTAGCACTGTGACCGTGACATCATCACCGATCATCAATGTTTCACCAACTCTCCTGGTCAAAATCAGCATTCCCGTATCTCCTAGATAGTCCGTTTTATACGTTTTTTATTATTATTTAGTTCACCAATGCAACTATCAACTTTATCAGATAATAGCGGCGTGTTGGTTTCTCTCCGTACCAAAGCTGTTTTGTTATTTTTATATTACACCTGCTAACTTAATGATTTTCATCCGTCGCTTGATCAAGTTCAAATGCCTCATGCAGTGTTCTTACACCAAGTTCAAGATACTTCTCCTCTATTACGACCGAAATCTTAATTTCCGAAGTCGATATCATAAGGATATTTATCTTCTCATCAGCTAGTGCTTTAAACATTCTACTCGCAATTCCTGCGTGTGACCTCATCCCTACACCAACTAATGATAATTTTACTATATTAGGGTCACCACCTACACGGCCTCCACCGAGTATTTTTGTAGTATTTTCAAGTACTTTTAATGCTTTCTCATAGTCATTTCTATGCACTGTGAAGGTAAAATCAGCAGTGTCTTTTCTGCCTACATTTTGAACAATCATGTCCACTTCGATATTTTCTGCTGAAATTGGGCCCAAAATATGTGCCGCCACACCTGGCTGATCAGGCACATCTTTGATGGTCAATTGCGCCTCATCTCGATTGAAAGCGATACCTGAGATTAGTGGATCTTCCATGCTGTCGTCCTCATACGTTATTAATGTGCCTGGACCCTCTTCAAAAGATGAGAGAACTCTTAGAGGCACGTCATACTTGCCTGCAAATTCTACTGCACGAATTTGTAATACTTTCGACCCTAAACTGGCCATCTCTAACATTTCTTCAAAGGTGATGCGTGATAAACGCCGTGCGTTAGGCTCCACTCTTGGGTCAGTAGTGTAAACACCATCTACATCCGTATATATCTGGCACTCATCTGCCTTCACTGACGCGGCCAGTGCCACTGCAGTAGTATCGGAGCCGCCACGACCAAGTGTGGTTATATTGCCGTCGCTATCAATTCCTTGAAAACCCGCTACCACCACAACGTTGCCATCATTTAAAAGTTTCTTTAAACGCTCTCCATCTATATCCTGAATGCGGGCTTTGTTGAACTTATTATCGGTACGAATTCTTAACTGCCCACCTGTACAAGATACTGCATCACAATCTCTTTTTTGTAATGCCATCGATAACAATGCAATTGTTACTTGCTCTCCTGTTGAGACTAATACATCCAATTCACGGCCACTAGGTTGATTAGTGCCTTGAACCGCTTCTGCTAATCCTATTAAACGATTGGTTTCACCACTCATGGCAGATACCACCACCACCACCTGATTACCTTTGTGTTTAGTAGCGATAATTTTTTCAGCTACCTTTTCAATGCGCTCAACAGTTCCCACTGAAGTTCCGCCGAATTTTTGAACGATTAGCGCCATGCTAAATAACTATCCCTTTATAAATGATATTAGGTATTTGAGTGATTAAATATAATGCTCTAAAAGAACAATCAACAGATTCTAATGATCAGGCTAAGAATTTACTAGATATTTGCCGATTTAAGTCAATCAGCGATATGACTATAAATTATTACGTACCCAATCAGGTACAGATTGTAGCGCTGCTTCTAATGCAGCAGGGTTAGTACCGCCAGCCTGCGCCATATCAGGGCGTCCACCACCTTTACCACCCACTTGTATAGCCACTGCATTAACCAGATCACCTGCTTTAATTCGACTCACCTGATCTTTGGTTACTCCCGCAATTAGACTAACTTTACCACCACTACTGGTACCTAAAACAATTGCCGCACTACCCAGTTTGTTTTTAAGCTGATCTAAAGTATCACGTAGAGATTTCTGGTCTGCGCCTTCAATATTATGAGCAAGAACTTTAATACCATCTATTTCAATTGCAGAAGAAGCCAAATCACTTCCTGCTTGCACCGCAAGTTTAGCTTTTATTTGGTTCAGTTCTTTTTCCAACAATCTATTTCGTTCTACAAGTTGTACAACTTTATCTTTTGCATCGATCTTAGATGATTTCACAATGCCTGCAATCTTAGACAACTGTTCTTCATTATCTTTAATCCATTGTAATGCACCATCACCTGTTACTGCTTCAATACGGCGAACACCAGAAGCAATTCCTGTTTCAGAAATTATTTTAAATATTCCAATATCGCCAGCACGGTTCACATGCACACCTCCACACAATTCAACTGAAAACTCACCAATCGAAAGCACACGCACCTCATCACCATACTTTTCACCAAACAATGCCATTGCTCCCGCTTCAAGTGCTTTGTCTTTAGACATAGTGTTCGCTTTAGCAACAGTATTTAGACGAATTTGGTAATTAACAATATCTTCAATTTTCTGTAAATCTTTTTCACTTATTGGCGTGTCATGAGAAAAATCAAAACGCAAACGATCGGGTGCAACCAAAGAACCTTTCTGTTGCACATGTGCACCCAAAACCTCGCGTAATGCCGCATGCATTAAATGAGTTGCAGAGTGATTTAATACGGTTGCTTGCCGATGTTTAGCATCTGCTAATGCACTAGCTTTTTCGCCCACATGCAGACTGCCCGTTATTTGCTTTCCTATGTGCGCATGAGCACTGCCTTGTTTTTGGGTATCAGCCACTTCGAAAGTTGCCTGATTCACCTGCAATAAACCACGATCGCCAACTTGACCACCAGATTCTGCATAAAAAGGGGTTTGGTCGAGCACGACCAGTCCAGATTCACCTTCATTGATTGAATCTACACTTTCATTATTAATAAAAATTTCTTTTATCAATCCTGTATCTTCTATGAAGTCATACCCGGTAAAGGTTGTATCTGTAAGCACTGCTATTGAAGCATCATAATCTACATCGAAACGACTAGCTTGACGGCCACGCTCTCGTTGCGCTTCCATTTGTTTTTGAAATTCACTTTCATCGATCTTAAGATTTTGTTCGCGCGCCACATCTGCCGTTAAGTCTGCAGGAAAACCATAGGTATCATATAACTTAAATACTGTTTCACCTGAAATGGTATCACCCGATAAACTTTTTATATCGTCTTGTAGTATGCGCATACCTTGATGAAGTGTTTCATTAAAGCGTTGTTCTTCTATTTCCAACACTTTTTCTATACGTTGTTGCGCATCAACTAATTCTGCATATGCTGAACCCATGTTATCTACTAGAGGTTGAACAAGCTTGTAGAAAAACGGTTCCGCTATACCAAGTTTATTACCGTGTCTCGCAGCACGCCGAATAATACGACGCAACACATAACCACGTCCTTCATTAGAAGGAATCACTCCATCTGTAATCATAAAGCTACATGAACGAATATGATCAGCAATAACACGTAACGATGGCGTCGAAGTATCTTTTACATTTGCAATGTCGGCAGCAGTTTGAATAATTCCAGTAAAAAGATCTGTGTCATAATTATTTGTAACGCCTTGCAAAATTGCAGCCAGTCGCTCTAATCCCATGCCTGTGTCAACCGAAGGTTTTGGCAATGGATTTAAATTTCCTTGTTTATCACGATCGTATTGCATGAACACCAAATTCCATATTTCTATGTAACGATCGCCATCCTCTTCTGGCGAACCTGGTGGCCCGCCCTGCACTTTATCTCCATGATCATAAAATATTTCAGTGCATGGACCACAAGGACCAGTGTCGCCCATAGACCAAAAATTATCTTTTGCACCAATACGAATCAATTTGTTTTTATCTACTTTAATTTCATTCAGCCAAATTTCAGCAGCTTCATCATCTTCTTCAAAAACGGTAACCCATAATTTTTCTTCGGGTAATCCAATAACTTTTGTGAGAAAGTCCCATGCATAGTGAATCGCTTCAGATTTAAAGTAATCTCCAAAACTGAAGTTGCCTAACATTTCAAAAAAAGTGTGGTGTCTTGCGGTATAGCCTACATTTTCAAGATCATTATGTTTTCCACCCGCACGCACGCAACGTTGGCTTGAAGTCGCCCGGTTAAACTTAAGCGACTCTTTACCCAGAAAAACATCTTTAAATTGCACCATGCCTGCATTGGTAAATAACAAGGTAGGGTCATTCCCAGGCACAAGCGGGCTAGAGGACACTATTTCGTGACCATTATCTTTAAAGTATTTTAAAAATGCGCTGCGAAGCTCTGAGCTAAGTTCCATAGTTTTCCTAATTTAGTTGCCATCATCCTTACTGGCAACAACTGGCAAAAATAGACACGCTAAATGCGTCTAAAATGTTTGTATATTTTTGCCTATAAATTAGATTAGGCAAGTGTTTTTTGGATTATATCACCAGTAAAGCCGCGGGACTGAAGGAAACGCATACGTTTTGCACGTTCATTGGCGGTGTCTAAGATCTTACCACCAAATTTCTTTTCATACGCTTGGCGAGCCGTCTCAAACCAAACCCTGTCATTAAATTCAACATAAGCCTCAACCAACTCGGTAGATACGCCACGCTGCTGAAGTTCTTGCTTAATTTTTAGAGGGCCATAGCCACGATTGCGGCGCATGTTTACATAGCTTTCAGTATATCGCTCATCACTTTGCAAGCCTTCTTGAGCAAGTGTGACTAATACTTCTTCGATTTCACTATCCGTGAAATCTTTAGCTTTAAGTTTTCGAGTCAGCTCTAGGCGTGTGTGCTCACGCCTAGCTAATATATCAAATGCTGAGTTTCGTACAGATCGTACAGGCTTATTAGAATTAGGCTTCAGTCGCTTCTTCCTCTTCAGCTTGATCGTCTTCGATATCCTGATTTAAGTCATCCGGGTCAGGCAACAATTGTGCGCGTAGCCTTTGGTCAATCTCATTCGCCATCTCAGGGTTTTCAAGTAAATAGGCACGTGCATTTTCTTTGCCTTGCCCAATACGTTCTTCATTATAGCTGTACCATGAGCCTGCCTTTTTCACCATATCATATTCGACACCCATATCTATTAATTCACCCAATCTAGAGATCCCTTCACCATAAAGTATTTCAAACTCAGCTTTTTTGAATGGAGGTGCGAGTTTATTTTTAACCACTTTCACACGAGTTTCGTTACCTAAAATTTCGTCACCCTTCTTAATGGCACCAATTCGTCGAATATCTAAACGTACAGATGCATAAAACTTTAATGCATTACCACCTGTAGTGGTTTCAGGACTACCAAACATAACGCCGATCTTCATGCGAATTTGGTTAATGAAAATCACCATAGTATTTGATCGCTTAATGTTGCCAGTAAGCTTACGAAGTGCTTGTGACATTAAACGTGCTTGTAAGCCCATGTGTGAATCACCCATGTCACCTTCAATTTCAGCGCGTGGTGTTAACGCAGCAACCGAATCGACCACTACAATATCTACTGCACCCGATCGCACTAACATATCGGTAATTTCTAATGCTTGCTCACCGGTGTCGGGCTGTGAAACCAAAAGGTCATCTACATTTACACCAATTCTTTCTGCATACGATGGATCCAATGCATGCTCCGCATCAACAAATGCTGCAGTTCCACCATTCTTTTGACATTCGGCAATGGCTTGCAAAGTAAGTGTGGTTTTACCTGATGATTCAGGCCCATATATTTCAACTACACGACCTTTAGGTAATCCACCTATTCCCAACGCAACATCAAGCGCGAGTGAACCTGTTGATACCACTTCAATATCCCGTGCTGCAGTAGAATCACCCAAGCGCATTACTGCACCTTTTCCAAATTGTCTTTCAATTTGACCTAGTGCGGCCACTAGCGCTTTTTTACGATTCTCGTCCACGGTACTACCCCTACGTTATGGCCTATGGTGTGGCCGATGTCTTAAATATTGTTAGCTTACTAATGGTTAATCATTAGTTTGATTATCTTGGCACATTCGAAGTGCAAAAACACTTACTGCGTCATTTAATTTATGTGCTGAATTATTCTTCTTTTAAGAACGAATGTTTTGCAAGCGAAACGTATCGAGTGGTATTGCCATCTGAAACAGACTCAAGCAAATGTAATTCTGTTGCACGCCAAGTAATAGTGAAAGGGATATCGGGAAAATGTGCTTTAGGCACCTTCTTAAATAATGTTACATGTGGTTTATAAATTCTTTCCTCTGTAGCTGCACCACAATTTTCTGCTATAGATTTTAGATGGTTAACCAGTCTAGTTAACTCTCTAGGATAAGAAGAACAGCCAAGCCATAATATTTGTGCGCTTTTAAAATATCCGTAATGGTCTAAACGCAATGAAAATGCCTGTACATAAGTTTGCGCCATCTTCTTTTCTATACACTTACGCTCACTTGCTTCTAAGTTACCTAAAAATTGCAAAGTAATATGCAGATTTTTATTAGACACTGGCTCTACATCTTGTAGGACTGGAAAAGATCTAGATAATTCGACTAATTGAGAATGCACTTCTGGATCGGGTAATAGTCCAAAAAATAATCGTTTTTTAGCCATCTATCCTTTCCCACTTACTCTTTCTAAGAGCTGCTCTATTGCACTTTGTGTAGATTGATTACGAATTGATTGTCGATCACCACGAAATGTATGAAGTTTTGAGGAGGCTACTTGGCCCTTTCGTGCGGTAGCAATATATACCGTACCCACTGGCTTTGACTCACTTCCGCCACCGGGACCTGCAATACCGGTAATGGCAGCACTAATTTCTGCATCGCTATGCTCTAAGGCACCTAAAGCCATCAACTCTGCCACTTGTGAGCTTACTGCACCATGCTCATCTATAACATTAGCATCAACGCCTAATAGACGAATTTTAGAAGCATTACTGTATGTAACAAACCCACACTCAAACCAAGCAGAGCCTCCAGAGATAGAGGTGCATTGTTCTGCAAGCATTCCACCTGTACATGATTCTGCCACTACCAGTGTTAATCCCATTTTGATTAAACGTTCTGCCAACCTATCAGTGGATGTTTTACTTGGCACAACACTCCTTACTGTCAATCAACATGAATTAATTAATTTTATATTTATTAAATATTGGCTTTATATTGGATACTTTTTGGGCTGCCTAATAAAGTTTTCTTCGTTAGACTGCCGATTATGATCGCACGCCCTCCCGTAAAACACACGCCAATGATGCAACAATATTTACGCATCAAAGCAGAATATCCCGATATGTTGCTGTTCTATCGTATGGGTGATTTTTTCGAACTGTTTTTTGAAGATGCGAGACGCGCCTCCAAATTATTAGATCTCACACTAACCTCACGTAATAAAAATTCTGCTGATGAAATCCCTATGGCAGGTGTTCCAGTTCATGCCACGGAAGGTTATTTAGCTAAGTTATTAAAACGTGGTGAGTCCGTAGCAATTTGTGACCAAGTTGGAGATCCTTCAACCAGCAAAGGTTTAGTCGAACGTAAAGTGACACGCGTGATTACACCAGGGACGGTCATTGAAGAAGAATTGCTAGAGCGGAGAAAAGATAATTACTTGCTGGCAATATGCGCTCATGAAAATAATTTTGGGCCAACCTATGGACTAGCCTATATTGACCTAAGCTCTGGAAAGTTCTTGCTTCAGAACTGTAATTCATTGCAGGAATTACAAGATGAAGTAGATCGCATTCAACCAGCAGAGATATTATTAGCAGAAGACTCACTATTAAATACAGATCTTTCAGCCTTAATGGATAAATGCGCTTCTAGATCAATCCCTACTTGGCATTTTGAATATGAATCTTCTATCACTGCATTGTGCAAGCAATTTGGCACGCGTGATTTAAGCGGATACGGCTGTGATGAGTACCCATTAGCAATATCTGCAGCGGGAGCAGTATTGCAATATATAAAAGACACTCAAAAAACACAGTTACCTCATATAGACGGGATACAGGTTTGTCATAAGGATGAATTCTTATCAATAGACAGCGTCACGCGAAAAAATCTCGAAATAGAAGCTTCTACTCAAGGTGACACAAAACATAGTTTAATAAATGTTTTAGACAACACTGCATGCGCGATGGGTTCACGCTGTTTACGATCTTGGTTAAGCCAGCCAACACGAATCAAAACTACTTTAGCATTACGTCATGCTGCAATTTCTGAGTTTTTACAACAAAATAGTTACAGCGACCTCCATACCCTACTAACAGATATAAAAGACATTGAGCGCATCCGTAGCCGTATTGCTTTAAAAACAGTTCAGCCCAGAGATTTAGATGCATTGCGCTCGACCTTGCAATGTATTCCTGCCATTCAAGAACAACTCTGTAATTATAAGAATGAATTATTAACAGAATCATCAGTACTTTTAAAACATCATGATAGTTTAAAACAGAAACTTGAAAACGCATTAAAAGAGGAATTGCCTGCTCTGATTCGTGATGGTGGTGTTATAAAACAAGGCTATGACGAAGAACTTGATGAACTTCGCAACACAAGCACAAATGCTAATCAGTTCTTAATTGATCTAGAACAACAAGAAAAAAATGCTACAAACATTGCCAACCTAAGAGTTTCATACAATCGCATCCATGGATATTACATTGAAATTCCACGCAGTCACGCTGATCAAGCGCCCGAACATTACACACGCAGACAAACATTAAAAAATACAGAACGCTACATCACCCCTGAACTTAAAAAGTTTGAAGACAATGTACTCAGCGCAAAAGAACGATCATTGAAAAGGGAAAAATTATTATATGAACATTTTATTACTGAATTAAATGACGACTTACTCATCATCCAGGATTGCTCCAGAGCTTTAGCACAAATGGATGCGCTAGCAACCTTAGCGGAACGTGCAGCGACGTTAAATTATGTGCAACCCACGTTTACTGACGAGAACCGCTTGCACATCAAACAAGGCCGTCATCCTGTAATTGAGAATGTACAAAGCGAACCATTTACCGCCAACGATGCAGTATTAGATGAACAGCGCAAATTATTACTAATCACCGGCCCTAACATGGGCGGCAAGTCTACATATATGCGCCAAATTGCTCTCATTACCTGGTTAGCCTATAGCGGAAGTTTTGTACCGGCAGAGGAACTAAGCATTGGCCCAATAGATGCCATTTACACCCGCATCGGTGCTTCGGATGATTTAAGTTCGGGCCGTTCAACGTTTATGGTTGAAATGACAGAAGCCGCAAACATATTAAACAATGCATCAGAGCAAAGCTTAGTGCTAATGGATGAAGTTGGACGAGGCACTAGTACGTACGATGGATTATCACTTGCTTGGTGTTGCGCAGAACATCTTAGCGAAGTGAATAAATCCTATAGTTTATTTGCCACACATTACTTTGAACTTACTCAACTACCAGAATTATTTAATAATATTCACAATGTTCACATTGATGCTATTGAACACAATGAAAAAATAATTTTTTTACATGCAGTAAAAGAAGGACCTGCAAACCAAAGCTATGGCTTACAAGTAGCACAACTAGCAGGCATACCAAAATCTGTAATAGCCCATGCGAAACTAAAATTAAAACAATTGGAAGCAGAAGCGATGCAAACCAAACCTAACAATCAACAATCTCAACTTGGATTAGCGCTAGAAGATAAAACCTCACACCCCAGTGTTGATTACTTAGAAAATGTAGAACCTGATGAACTTACACCGAAAGAAGCACTAGAAATTTTATATAAACTAAAGTCCTTAAGCTAAACCAGCTATTTTCTTCGTTGTGAGATTTGATCATAGTGTTTCAGTGTTTCTTCTGTCCGCGCATAACCAAACTCAATCAGTTCTTCTGCACGATCAAAGTCTAGCCATCCGCAGAGGTTGCGAGGGATTTCCACCATAATATCTGGGCGATTTGCTGCAAGCTTAAAGCGTGCAATTGAAGATTGCATGGTATCCATGGATTGGGTCATCAAGTTAATAATACCAATATCTTGTTTGCTATTTTTAACCTCGCCTTTTGGCATCATTCCATCTACTAATTTTTCTATACCAAGTTGATATTTATTCTTTGGCTGAATCTCTTCTTCGTCAGCACTAGCTTCACCTTCTGACTCAAATATTTCTGGTGGTCCATTTAGCGCAACTGCGATGGTCAGTTCAGTATCGTTATTTAAAGTAGGCGCAATAGGCACAGGATTAATTATTCCTCCATCCGCTAGCAAACGACCTGCATGTTCAACAGGAGAAAAAATCATTGGCACCGCGATTGATGCTCGAATTGCTTCAAATAGTGAACCCTCTGCAAGCCAAACTTCTTTTTGCTCTATGATGTCAGTTGCAACAGCAGTAAAGCCAATGGGCAATTCTTCAATGGTACGGTCTTTTATAATTTCCTTAAGTACCTCAATAATTCTCTCACCTTTGAATATAGATTTTCTGGTGAATGAAATATCAAGTAAGCGAATAATATTTCTTCTTTTTAAAGCTTTTACCCATTCAACATAAACATCAAGCTCACCTGCCGCATAGATACCACCAACCAATGCACCTATTGAAGAACCTGATATATATTTAATTTCGTAATTATGATCTGTCAAACAACGAATAACACCTACATGGGTTAGCCCTCGTGCAGCACCACTACCCAATACCAATGAAATTTTGGTTTTTTTACTCATTCCTTAATTGACATATATGCATTAGGTAAGAGTATACGTTTCAATTTTTTCCACCTAATCGAAAAATAACTAGTTAGAAGATTCACCCTTGAGAAGGTTGATTCAATAGTTCTCTTAAACCTTCTTCCAAACCATGCTTAGCCGTTACCTTTAGCGACTGCTGTAATGTATCCACCATTGCTGCAGAATGTTTAATATCTCCTTCTCTCTCAGGGCCAAATGTTTTATCACAAGTGTGACCTGCAATTTTTTCCAACACTTCAATGAGCTCTATCAATGTTACAGTAGAACCGGTTGCAACATTAACAGCACCTTGGTAATCACAACCCAGCGCAGCAACATTGGCTCTTGCCACATCATTTACAAATATAAAATCACGCGTTTGAGAACCATCACCATTAATTGTTAATGCTTTGTTAGCTAACACCGCATCTGCAAATAATGCAATTACACCTGCGTAAGGTGATTTAGGGTCTTGCCTTGGACCAAACACATTAAAAAAACGCATACCGCATGATGAGGTATCGTAAAGATCTTTAAATAACTTTACATATAACTCGTTAATTTGTTTTTCTAAGCCGTATGGTGATTCTGGCCCCAATGGCTCAGCTTCACTTAAAGGTAACGTTTTAGGGTTCCCGTAAGTGGCAGCTGATGACGCATACACAAATCTTTTCGCATTATTCTCCTTAATGGCATTTAGCACATTAATAAAACCAAGAATATTATGTGTAGCTGAATCTACCGGGTCCTCTAGTGATTTTACTACTGATACTTGTGCCGCCAGATGCAGACAATGTGTAACACCATTTGCGGCTACCGCCACAGCTGAGGCATCACGTATATCTCCCTCTATGACCTCTAACAAAGGATGTGAATCAGGTAAGTTTTCACGATTACCTGAAGAAAAGTTGTCCAGCACTACTACATGCTGTTCTTGTGCAAGTAATTGATCTACCGTATGTGAACCAATAAATCCAGCACCACCCGTAACGAGATATTTATTCATGACATTTCACTATTATTATTGTCTTATGTTTAACCAATTTTGATCTAAATGGATCTATCTGACAATTATAACGTCTTATGTATAGATGGAATGCGATCTAGTTGTGATCTTGTCTGAATTTAGGTTAATTTTAGCTTTTATTTTCATCTACACCACAATTCCCTACAATCACTCTATCGATAATAGTTAACAATTTTATGACATTTTTAGTAACTGAATCCTGTATCAAATGTAAATATACTGACTGTGTAGAAGTTTGCCCGGTCGATTGCTTTCATGAAGGCCCTAATATGTTGGTCATTGATCCAGAAGAATGCATTGATTGTGCAATGTGTGAAACGGAATGCCCGGTTGAGGCTATAATCAGTGAAGACGATTTATCTGAAGACCAACATGATTTTCTTGAGATAAATGTAAAATATTCTGCTAAATGGCCGGTCATCACCAGCATGAAGCCTGCACCTGATGATGCAAAAGAATGGGAAGATGTAACAGATAAACGTAATCTCATAGAAGAATAATTCAATAACGTAAGCCAGAAGAACAGCGATAAAAGTAATTCATAAGGACTTAAAGAAGAAAGTAACACCACTTGCACGCACTCAACAAAATTGAACTTGTTCATTACAGCCAAGACATCCTGAAGTTTGTCAGCAAAGAAATTGCCAAGCATACGACAGACCAACTTCCCGACCTTAGCAAAGTTGTAATCTTCTTACCTAATCAACTCTCACAAGCTACATTACGTGAACATGTTCTTAGAGAGCTATCATTACTAGGACACGAAGCGGTATTCCCACCAACACTAACCACCCTACGCCAATGGGTGCGTAGTAAACATCCAGTTAACAAACCGATACTTTCTCAATATGCACGAGAATTAATATTAGTCGATGCAGTTAAACAGCAACCTGATTTGTTTTCCAGCGCAAATCCTTGGGGTATTGCTAACGAATTATTATCGTTGTTCGATGCCATGCTTTTAAATGATATTAAGCCTACTGATTTTAGCAATTATTACCAAGGCGAAAATCTAGACATATCGCATGCACTACTACATGAATCTGACTTAGTGAAAATGTTGTGGGAAGCGTGGTTGCTGCAAACTAATGACGAAAAATTCATTGACCCCATGCAAAATTACGCGAATGCATTAAATAGCATTGATATTAGGGAATATGAAATATTTTATTGTATAGGTTTAGACCAACTATCTACACTTGAATGTAATTTTTTAAACAGGATAAAAAAAGTATCACAGTTATATTTTTATGCGCATGCATGCAGTTTAGACTGCTCAGCTCGCAATGAAGCATGGCTACATAAATATATAAATACTGATACTCAACTAAACTTTTATTCAAATGACAATAGCGCCCATAGCTCAGCTTTGTATGACAGCGTATTTTCAAATGATGAGCTAAATATTAAACAAAGAGCTGAGTTTTTTGCAAGTAAGCACACAGACCCTTTACATGGTCACATAAGTATTTACAAAGACACTAGCTTTGAACAACACACTAAAGCCATTGATATTCAAATTCGCATCTGGCTCAATGAAAACAAACATAACATTGGGGTTGTCACGACAGACCGAAAGTTAGTTCGTCGATTACGCGCCGTGCTAGAACACGCCAACATTTCAGTTAATGATGCTGCAGGTTGGGCATTAGCTACTACTAGCGCAGCAGTGGCTATTGAATGGTGGTTACAATTAGTAGAAGAAAGGTATCCTGCAAAACAACTTTTAGCACTTTCGAATTCACCATTTTTCCCTATAGAAAATAGTGATCTACATGAAAAATCTATCAATCTATTTGAAAAAGAGATTATTCTAAGACTGAACGTACATAGTGGTTTAAATCGATATCGTAATGCGCTCGAGAGATTACAGGAAAAAAGCAAAACAATTGATCCATCTGTTTTTGATTATCTAACAACCTTACTAGATAGATTTGAAGCCAGTGCTCAACTACTCACTAAATTACATAACAAAAAGTCTTATCCGCTACACCGTTTTATCAAAGAATTACTAAATAGTTTAAAGCCGATTGGTATTTATACCACCCTAAGCCATGATGATGCTGGAAAACAAATCATTGATTTGTTTGAAGATCAAATTGCTCACTTTAATTTAATTGACAATAATTTGAGTTGGTCAGAATCAAGACGCTTCATGTCTAGAATTTTTGATCAGCAAAACTATAAACCCCCACTCTCTCAGTCAGCAAACAGTAATAGCGTAACGTTTTGCAGCTTAGAACAAAGTCGTTTACAAAGATTTGATGCCCTAGTAATTGCATCTATGGATAAAAACAATTTTCCTGGGACTACCAATAATTATGTTTTTTTTAATGAACAAGTGAGAACAGAATTAAAGATTCCAACCTGGCGTGATGATCATGCCCGTCACCTACATCAATTTCGAGGTCTGCTGGATAGTTCCGACAATATACTTATCACCGTTCAAACTAAAAACAATGGCGAAAAAACAACACCTTCTCCTTGGCTAGAAGCCATAGAGACATTTTATTTTATGGCCTATAACCATAGTTTAATCAATTCAGATTTAGAATATTTAGTTACCCAAGACTCCACAAAAATCACTCAAATTTCTGAAATTCCTTTCCCAACTCAATCGGTTCAACCCAGCCCTATATTAATTTCTGAACTTAAGCTTGAAAGTATTTCAATTTCTCAGTATCAAAACTTAATCAATTGCCCATATCAATACTTCACCTTAAGTTGCCTGAAATTAAGCCAGACCAATGAGTTAAAAGAAGAATTAGGCAAAGCTGATTTTGGAAGCTTAGTTCATCTCAGCATTCATGCATTTTTCACAAATCTTGACTACTTGCCTGGGCCATTTAATAACAAAATTACGACGCATAACCGAAATGAGTCTGAAGAAATGCTTTGCCAAATCAGTAAACAGGTATTTTCACAATCATCTGATACAGAATCTAATGATGGCTTTAGTAATGAATTATGGTTACAGCGTTGGTTAAACTTAATTCCAAAATTTATCGATTGGGAAATTAATCGCCAGACAAACTACACACCCCATAGTCATGAGGCAGAGAAAAAACTCAAAATCGATGAGTCTTCGCAAATACATGGCAGACTGGACCGAATAGACAGATCTACAGATAGTTTCTCTATCATCGACTATAAAACTGGAATGACACCAACCAAAAAAAGCATCCTAGCCGGAGAACAAGTTCAGCTTCCCATGTATGCATTATTAAATGAAAGCAGTACACATGAAAGAACATCACAGGTTGAATATGTGGCAATTGGTGACAACAATACAGTAAAAAGTATTGCGGTTATTAAAGATGAAGAATTAGAGAACCTCAAAAGCGAGCATCTACAACGATTAGAAATGTTCTTTAAAAACTTGAATCAAGACACCCCGTTTACAGCACTTGCGAGCAAGGATACATGTGAAAGATGCACTGCCGCAGGCGTATGTAGAAATAGTTTTTGGAATCGCTAAATATTAAAACAATCATGCAAATTAAAAATAATATGAAATTAAATATAGTAATGATGTTATTACTTAGCTTGACACTCTATTCATGCAGCGACTCATCTAAAAACCTAAGCCCATTATCTAGTGAAGATACAATTCTTGCTTTTGGAGATAGCTTAACGTACGGAACAGGTGCCAACAAAGGTAAAGACTATCCCACACTGTTATCCAATCTAACCAAAATTAATATAATCAATGCAGGTGTTCCAGGAGAAATTAGCAGCAAAGGCTTAGAACGTCTACCAAAATTACTGGATGAACATAACCCATCGCTGCTCATTCTTATACATGGTGGAAATGATATATTGAAAAAACTTCCTCGCAATAGACACAAAGAAAATTTAATCGCAATGGTAGAATTAGCCAAAGCAAGGAATATAGAAGTCACCATGTTAGGTGTGCCTGAGCCAGGTATATTTTTAAAAAGTGCAGAAATATATGAACAAGTTGCTATCGAAACGAATGTGCCAATTGAACTATCTCTTTTACCAGATGTTCTAGGTGACAATTCCTTGAAGTCTGATATTGCCCATCCTAATAACGTGGGTTATCAGAAAATTGCAGAAGGCATCTTAGCGTTTCTTGAAAATAACGGCGCACTATAGCTTATGTAGCTGAAGCAAGAATAATCTTTACAATAAATATCATCCCAACAATAAATAAAACCGTTAATAGTAAGCCTACGATTATAAATTGTGCTGGACTACCTTGTTGGAAATCACGCTCACGGTTTTTATCACTTTGTACACCAAAAAAGCTAGCAAGAACACTTTTTACAACATCAATAATGGATGGCTTACCGTCTACCACAGGCCTTCCTTTTACTTTTGGAAAAACCTATTCAAGACGATTAGCAATACTAATGATATATACCATTAGTACTTATTCTACACAGCCACTTACTCCAATCTGTACATTATCGAAAAATACTGTATCTGTTCCACCATTTTTAGATGAAGTTCGAAATCGAAATTTTGTATTAGTTGAGATAAAAGAACTGATATCTTTACTGAAAGTTTGATAACTAGTATCTGTTCCTGGGCCAGTTATTCGATCTATTTCAGTCCAAAGATTTCCATTGAAGGACAACTCAATCATTACATAATCATCACTATTATCTAATCCTTTCCTACGATAATCGAAGTTTAATGTAGCATTTAAGTAATCTGATAAATCTGCTTCTCGCTCTACACCTTCGCCACCACCATCGTTATCACGTATCTGTAATATATATATATTACTCCCATCAGTTGTAACTTGTTCATCACCCGACTTGGCGCCATCACTTTCATTTACTTCTTGCCAATCATTAGCCCATGTTAAACTACCGTCATTTCCTGCATAACTATCATTAATATTAAATTCATCTAAATAATTTCCTGAACATGTATCAGATGGTGGATCTGGTATTGCTTTAGATCCTCCACCATCATCACTACCTTCGCTAGGTGCAGTATTAAACACTTCTTCGATTTCAGTAGCCGTTAATGCGCGATTATAAAGTCGCACATCATCTAATAGTCCTTCCCACCATTTATACTCTTCCCAGTTTGAACCGATATAAATACTGTCATTATTTGCTACTAATTGAACACTTGTACTTTCTACAAGCACTTCAATTCCATCTATGTACATCCTTATTTCATCGGCATCATCATCATAAGTACCCGCTACGTGGTACCAAATATCTGTTTGAAAATCTACTCCAGGCATAAAAAACTCACCGCCAATTCCCATATATAATTGATTCGATCCTAATGATAAAAAATAATTATCATTAGACCCTAAGGATTCTTTGCTAATAATTCGATACGAATCAAAAAGTGCAGCTGCATCATTATAGATCCATGCGCTCATGGTAATTGCTTTGGTTGGTGATAATTGATCGTTGTGTGGAACCACAACCTG
>JBGCDX010000088.1:0-6800 GCA_045105815.1 Gammaproteobacteria bacterium | reverse complement strand
AAAAAGCATCTATAGAGGGTAGTGACTCTGAGGATAAAATAATGCGTAAATTTTCTATATTAGATTTACGTAAATAATGCTCAATTAATAAATAGCCAGCGTCTATCCAAATCTCCACATCTGGAAATGTATGACAGATGGATTCTATGATATTAAAGTGATTGCCTAGATGTTCTAGAGCATCTAAATCAGCAATATAGAGTGATTTGAAATTAAATACTTTTAACAATCCATTGATAACATCAATAGGATTAGGTGAGTCGCAAATATTAGAGGATATTGCTTGATATTGGTCTCGCTTTCCTTGAACTGCATGGACAACGATACCTTGGCTTAGGTCAAGTACGGGAACTGTTAGCATTACTAATAATATGAATATATTGATCTTTGAGTATATCACCGGTGGTGGCATGGTGGGGCAGGCATTACCCGCTACACTTGTTAAGGAAGGTGAAGTAATGCTCAATGCAATAGTATGCGACCTCTTAGATATAAGTGATGTGCAAGTGAGTACTTTGCGTGACTATAGATTGCAGGCGTGTGGACAAGATATGGTTGAACATGTAGTTACTGAAGATAGTAATTACACAAATATTATAGATTCTGTTGCCGAGAAGATTGATGCTTTATTAATAATTGCACCAGAAAGTGATGGTCTATTAGCTACATTATGTAATGAGTATTCTGGTCGAGATTTCTTGTTATTAAATAGCTCGACAGAATCTGTTGAATTAACGAGTGATAAGCTTAAAACCTTTGCATATTTAAATAAGTTTAACATTGCTCAAATTCCAACATATGAGATCAATAATGTTAAATGTATTGAGTCTGAAAAAATTATTGTTAAGCCTATAGATGGTGTAGGTTGTGAAAATATTTATTTGATAAATAACAAAAGTAGTATTAGTGAGCTATTGGGTTCGGCTGAAATATACAATTATATTGTACAACCCTATATAAAAGGCAAAAGTGCAAGTTTATGTCTGTTGTGTTGGGATGGTAAATGTAGAATATTATCTGCTAATGTTCAAAATATAAAAATAAATTCTGAGTGTCTCGGATTGCAAGGATGTAATGTTAATGCATTAGATCGTGACGATTTTAAACGATTCAGTGCAGATCTGATCAAAACAGTTCCCGGCTTAAGGGGATATGTGGGTGTTGATATTGTCATAACAGAAGATGAAATAATGCTAGTAGAAATAAACCCAAGATTGACGACTTCATATGCAGGACTGAGGTCTGCTTGTGGAATAAATGTTGCAGATTTAATTCTAAAAACATTTGTTAATCAAGGTTTGCCAGAATTTTCAATTATAGACAATTCTAGTGTTGTTATTAATATTGGGGCTGAATATGCAGCCTAAGGTTGTTGGCTGGGACATCGGTGGGGCACATGTAAAGATTGCCATCAGACATGGGAAATATATCAATCAGGTATATCAGCTTGATTGTCCACTTTGGAAAGGTATTGATGAATTAAGTTCATGCATTAAAGAAGTGAAAAATATCATTGATGTCACTGACTATTCGCATGCGGTTACAATGACAGGCGAGTTAGTAGATCACTTTGAAAATAGAGAACAAGGTGTTTGCGCGATTATTTCTGAAATATCTAAGAATTTAGGTGCAACTAATATTAAGTATTTTGCAGGTAACGATGGTTTTGTTGATTCAGAAAAAGCGGTAAACGAGCATAATAATATAGCCTCTGCAAATTGGCTAGCGAGTGCATATTATACAGCGATGAAAATCGAATCTGCATATTTTATTGATATAGGTAGTACAACAACAGATATAGTTGAAGTGCGTGATCAGAAAGTGCTTAATTTTGGCTTTACGGATGAGCAAAGACTCATTGCTAAAGAGTTAGTATATTGTGGGGTGGTTAGAACTCCTATTTTTGCGGTATGCAACTCTATTCAAGTCAGAGGCCAGAATGTGCCAATTATTAATGAATACTTTGCAAATACTGCAGATGTTTATCGTTTAACAGGTGAGTTGCCAGTGTATGCAGACTTAAACAATGCACTTGATGGGCGCAATAAAGATAAAGTTGGTAGTGCAAGACGTGTTGCGCGTATGTTTGCAAATGATTTCCAGGAGGATGATCTTGATATTTGGGAAAATGTTGCAATAAATATACGTACTCACCAAGTTCAAATGATAAAAGATGCTTGTCGGCATCAATTTATGAAAAAAAATGTACCGTTATCTACACCAATAGTCGGTGCGGGTGTTGGGCGTTTTCTAATCAAAGATTTAGCGCATCAATTAGGAAGAGAATATATTGATTTTGATGAGTTGTTTGATCAAAGTGTGATTAATAGTGACTTTGAAATCGGTGATTGTGCGCCTGCAGCTGCTGTTTCTTGTTTGTTATTAAAAAGCTCTGTATAAGCTGAATAAATTTGCATGAGTAACTTTTTAATTGCAGAGATACCATACTTTACAGATAGTAGTGTCTTATTTGATAAGTTTTCTGATGAACCGTGGTCAGTGTTTTTGGATAGTAATCAACCCAATGCTATACATGGAAGGTATGACATTATCAGTTCAAGGCCTAAAGTTTGCATAACCAGTAATAATAATAAAAACCATATAGATTCTTTAGCCGAATCATTATCTGTTCCTGGAGATCCATTCTCAGTTCTAAAAGAATATATGCAACAGAACGAAACTGCAGCTAATGAATTAAAGCTTCCGTTTTTAGGTGGTGCAATTGGCTATTTCAGTTATGACTTGGGACGGTCTTTAGAAAATATTCCAAATTTATCTGAAAATGATTTAGACCTTCCAGATCTTAAGGTAGGTATCTATTCATGGGCACTTATTGTCGACCATCTGAAAAAGAAATCTGTGTGCGTGGGAGATAAAAATGATTTGCGTACAAGGCGAGAATGGAATGATTTAGTAAGTTTCATTACAGATAAAAGCTCAATCAAAAAACGCAAAAAATTTAATGTTATAAGTGAAGTTGTCTCGAATATGAGTGAAGCTGAATATGCAAGCTCATTCGCTAAAATTAAATCATATATCAGGGAAGGCGATTGTTACCAAGTTAACCTTGCGCAGCGATTTAATGCATCAGTACAAGGCGATCCATGGGAAGCATATCAAATGCTGCGTTCGATAAATCCGTCACCTTTTAGTGCATATTTGAATTATGAAGATATTCAAATTTTAAGTAATTCACCTGAACGCTTTTTGTCTGTGCGTGATCGAGTAGTTGAAACGAAACCTATTAAAGGTACAAGGCCAAGATCAAAAAATATTGATGAAGACGCAGCGCTTATACAAGAGCTGATTAATAGTAAAAAAGATCAGGCAGAGAATGTGATGATAGTAGATCTTTTGCGTAATGATATAAGTAAAAATTGTTCGCTAGGTTCAGTTAAAGTGTCTAAGTTATTTGATATTGAAAGTTATCCAAATGTTCATCATATGGTGAGTACAATTACAGGTAAGCTGCGTAAAAATCGAAGTGTAATTGATTTATTACGTGGTAGTTTTCCAGGTGGATCGATTACAGGAGCTCCAAAGCTACGATCTATGGAAATTATAGAAGAATTAGAGCCACATAGACGCGGTATATACTGTGGATCTATAGGTTATATAAGTAATGATGGCAATATGGACACTAATATTGCAATACGCACTATCTTACACAAAGATAAAAAGATGTATTTTTATGCTGGTGGCGGTATCGTTTATGATTCAGATGTGCACGCAGAGTATCAAGAAACTTTTGACAAGGCTGCAGCCATGATGCGAGTGCTTAATCAAGGTAAACAATATGCAGAAGGGCAGTAGTTTATATTCCGACGCTTGGGCAATTAAGTTGGGTGGTAGCTTATATAACAGTAAATATCTAATCGAATGGTTAGAAATTATAAAAAACTGCTCTGACAGGCGAATTGTTATTATACCTGGGGGTGGGCCCTTTGCTGATCAAGTTAGGCTGGCGGATGAGAAATATAACTTAAAGCCTAATTATTCGCATGATATGGCTATCCTTGCTATGCAGCAATTTGGGTATTTGTTAGCTTCCATGTCTCCAGATCTAGTTTTAGCCAACACCACAAAGAAAATAAATCAAGCATGGGATGCATCACAAGTAGTCATATGGGAACCTTATGAGATGGTTCGAGACCAATGTAGATTAGATAAAACATGGGGTGTGACTTCTGATAGTCTTGCAGCTTGGTTGGCAAATGTTCTTTGTATAGGTAATTTACTGTTAATTAAGTCCTCTAAAATAGTATTGAAAACTACTGAGCTGAATGATCTTGCACAGTCCAAATGTCTTGACGCAGGATTACAAGATTTAGTGAATGATTATCAGATTAATACACATATTTTGCACAAATCTAAAACTAGAGATCTACCTGAATTATTGAGCATGATCTAGATACTTCTAAATTTAATAAGAAAAAATTTATGTTTAAAAATATAGTTGATGTACTGTCGAATGTTGTAATACGTAAACCGATTGTTGTTCTAGTGGTTATGTTTTCCATAGTTGCATTATGTAGCCTCTATATTAAAGATCTAAATATTGATGCATCACCAGATTCGTTAATGTTAGAAAGTGATCCTGATCTTAAATATTATCGTGAAGTGCATCGTCATTATGGTACAGATGAATATGTCATCGTTGGCTTTAAGCCGAATAAGGATATGTTAGAAGAAAATACCATTCAATATATTGAAATCCTATCAAATCAATTCAAAGCAATAAATGGTATTTCTGGAGTTACTTCTCTTAGTAATGTGCCGCTTTTATTGCAATTAATAGAGGACGAGAAAACAGGTCAAACTAATTTTTCTAACTTATTGACTCCAGGAGTTGACCTTGAAAAAGCTGAGCAAGAATTTACTACAAGTCCAATCTATGTAGATAATTTAATTAGTAAAGACTTAACTACGACTGCAATAAAAGTAGATATTAAGAAAAATAAGAAACTTATTGACTTAATTGAACAGAAATATAGTTTACTGGCTGAGCAAGAAGCGGATCCACAGAATGAAAGTATATTGACTCAATTGGAAGACCTTCGTACTACTATTATTTTTGAGAGACAGGTAATCAATCAACGTTATAAGGAAGTGCTGGACTCTGTAAGGTCAATTCTTGATTCTGAAAGTACTCAAGGTGAATTTTATCTAGCCGGTGCGCCATTAATTGGTAATGATATGAAAGAGTACGTTGTTAAAGATATACGTACTTTTGGTGTTGGGATCATAGCGATAATGATAGTTGTGCTATTTTTGTTTTTTAGAAGACCAGCTTGGATATTTTTAGCATTAATATGCGCAGTGTTAAATGTCTTATTTGTAGCTGGATTGGCAGCGTTGCTAGACTTTCAATTAACGATTATTTCGTCTAATTTTGTTGCATTGTTAATAATTTTCTCAGTTACATTGTCTATACATGTCATTATTCGTTATCAAGAAATTCAAGCATTGCATTCTGATGATAGTGTCGAAGATGAACTGAAAATTACTCTGTCGCAAATAGTAACACCCTGTACATATATGGTTTTAACGTCGGCAATTGCTTTTTTGTCTTTGGTCGTGAGTGATATTAATCCAGTAATTACTTTTGGTTACATAATGATACTTGGGTTATTTTGCGCATTTCTTTTGACCTTCACAGTATTGCCTGCATTAATTAAGCTTATTAAGCCAAAATCGAGACAGCTTGAAAATGATAAATCAGCTGATTTCTTGGAAAACGTACTAGAGGTGATTGTAAAACATAAGAAAATGACATTGGCGATATTGATCGGAATGTTTGCGTTAAATATTTTAGGTATTAGTCAGATTACTGTTGAAAATCGTTTTATCGATTACTTCAAGAAATCAACTGATATCTATCAAGGGCTCGAGTTGGTCGATCAAGATTTAGGTGGCACCGTGCCATTAGAGATTATGTTAGAAGCAGGGACTAATATCGAAGATGAGAGTGACGCAGATGGTACCGATGAAGATGAGGAGTTTGACGATTATTTGTCTGAGTTAGAAGAAACTCAAGATGATTTTACAGCAAAAAGTTATTGGTATAACCGTAGTGGAATTAAAAAAATCAATAAAATTCATAAATACTTAGAAGATCTTCCGCAAATAGGTAAAGTGTTATCTTTATCCAGCACGGAAGAAGTGTTTAGAACAATAAATAAGGGTGAGCCACTTGAAGATTTTCATCTATCTCTTGTTTATTCAAAAGTCCCTCAAAATATTAAAGATGTATTGATATCACCATATGTTTCTACAGAGGGTAGTCAAGCACGTGTACTGGCTCGGATTAAGGATTCAGATCATACGTTGATACGAAATGACCTTTTGAATAAGATCAAAACTGATTTGAATGCGGAATTTATAAAAAACGGTGAATCGGTTCGCTTAACAGGGATAAGCGTTTTATATAATAATGTTCTACAGAGCTTATTTAAGTCTCAAATACTAACTCTAGGCACTGTTTTTATCGCGATATTACTCATGCTGATTGTCCTATTTAGAAGTGTCAAGCTGGCAATAATTGGCACGCTTCCTAATATATTTACGGCTCTATTTATACTTGGTTGCATGGGTGTATTTGGAATACCGTTAGATATTATGACGATTACCATTGCAGCGATTACGATCGGCATTGGTGTTGACTATGCGATACACTATATTCATCGCTATAAGAAAGAGTTTGCAGAAAGTGGTGACAATTACCAAGCAATACATAAGTCTCAGACCACAGTTGGAAAAGCACTATATTATACTTCTATCACTATCACATTAGGATTTGT